>JBDTOV010000041.1:0-36512 GCA_039933035.1 Ginsengibacter sp.
GTTGCCTACCGACTTAGGATTGAGGCAATGACCTAAATCGCCGTCCCTTTTTTGAGACTGTATCGAAAGGTGGGAATCTAAGCGTGGACCGGTACCGGTCTTGTCACCATTTTTGAAAGCATTACACTCCAATATTCGGCTTTTGCTTTTAACAGCACAAGTTCTCTTTTGGAATTGATTAGATTGTCATAAAATACAATAGAAGCTGGCTGGGCCTCGTTTTTATAAGCGAATTGGAGCTCAATTGCCTTTAGGTTTTTTTCTATCTCAATTTTTTTAAGGTTGTCTGTATTCAGCGATCCGCAATTTTTTATTAATGCACAATGTTGTACTTCATCGAGCGGTATTATGGAGCAATTATATTTATTTTTAATTTTTTCCAGGATCATAATTTTGCGGTGTATGCCATCTATACCCATTACCTTATTTTGAAGGACCTCCTGGCTGCAAAAAATAAGATTATTTGCAGCGCCTTCCCGGCTTAGCCTCAATAAGAGTTTTTCGTTTCTCGTCCTGGCGTTTAAATAAAAAAAATTAACGAAAGTGTACAGGAACAAAGCACTTGTAAAAAGGATAAAGCTTATATTAACCAGCGACATAACATATCAATTGGATGGGAAAAATTTATTTCATAGAAACTAATATGGTAATAACTACTTTATTTAAAAAAAATTGTTTACGATCGAAAATTTATTTCTGGGAAATGAAAAATAGCAAAAAATTAAGTATTCATACGCAAACTTTTTGGGGATTTCCAAATAGCTATGGGAAAAATACCTGGATCTCAAAACGGATATGGCATACAGGCTGTCCCGTAATCCATGCGCCATTTTAACACCTAATTCATTTTAATATGCCCAAATGGCTTTTGTCAGCATAAATGCACGCAATAATAACAAGAATTAAAGAGAGTATGGACGATACGGACCGAATGGCGTTTAGGGTATTCCAACGGCTCTCAAAGATGGATCTTTGTAAACGAATAGCGTCAGCAGTAGCACTGGTCAAATTGAATTGTTCCAGCGCGTTATTTAAAGGAATGTTTCCCAATACGGTTACGCCAAACGCACCGGTTACATAAATAATAGTTGCCATTAATAACAACCAAAATCGGAGAGGAGGATGTTGATAATAATTCAGGTAGGTACTGACAGGTAATAATAACAAGGTTCCAAAGAAACTGGTGAAAAATACAGGATTCTGAATGGCCCTGTTGATTGCCTGCATACCGGCAATATATCCCGGGTCATTTAGTAACTTCAGGCCTACCACCACGGAACAGGAATAGGAATAAAAAAGTCCCGCCATCAGGGCAGTGCATGTTGTGGTCATTACCAGGACTACATTTGAAACGGTCATCATTATTTGTTTTGCAGTTAATAAAAGCTTCTCCTAAAATTACGTTTTGGAAAATATAGTTTCCGATTCGTATAAATTATTTCCTGTGTTTGTATTGCATGAATTTCTGACATTTTAAAATTAGGGAATTTTATTTTTCATGAAGAATTTTGTACATGTTTTTTTATAACATGGCATGCAGCTATATTTCGGATGGATGAAAGGTAAAAACGTGTTGGCCTGGTTATCTACAACTAGTTTCGGCCTTTATATCGATTGCAGAATAAATTATACCCTTAATAAATTAACTATGCCTTATATTTATTATTATATATGGATCAAAATTGTTTGCTATCAGTAAGAACGAGGTTGCTTTACCTGCGGGCTTTAGTAAAATCAACTGCTTTTTTGGTAATAGGATTCTTCATTTTATTTTCTGTAAAAGCACAACCAGTTTCAAAGATAAAAATTACCTGCATCGGCGCCAGCATAACATACGGAGCCAATCTTTCCAATCGCGAAGAAAATTGTTATCCGGCCCAATTACAAAGAATGCTTGGACCAGGTTATGTTGTAGCTAATTATGGAGTGAGTGGCACTACTTTACTGAAAAAGGGTAACCAGCCTTATTGGAAAACTACGCAGTACCGGGAGGCATTAACAAGCCGACCCGATATGGTGTTGATCGATTTAGGAGGCAACGATAGTAAGCTTATCAATCGAAAATATTTCGCCGGGTTTGAAAGCGATATGCATGGTTTGATAAGGTCGTTTGCTCAATTACCCTCACATCCACGTATCATATTGTTATTGGCAATGCCGTCCTTTGCAAAGGACACTTCTGGTATCTGGGATCCTGTAATCGTTAAACAGGTCAATCCTCATATTCAAAATGCTGCTTACAATGACGGGGTGGAAGTTATAGATATGCATAGTCCTTTTGTTGATAAGGAAAATCATATGCCGGATAAAATTCATCCGGATGCAGAAGGAACTGTTTTGATGGCGAAGACAATATATGATGTGCTTGCAACAAAAAGGAACTCATCTTTTAATATCTTCAATTCTATAAAAGATAAAAAATTTACTTTTCAATCCTTCTATGGATATCCATGCGCTGATTTTATTTTTGAAGGTCATGACTGTAAAATTGTGAAACCCAGGTTAGCAGCAAAGGGGCATCCGTGGGTATGGCGGGCCCGTTTTTGGGGACACGAACCACAAACAGATATTGCTTTGCTGGAAAGAGGTTACCATATAGTTTATTGTGATGCAGCAGAACTATTTGGAAACGATGAAGCCATTCAATTATGGAATCATTATTATTCTCTTTTAAGAAAGGCGGGGTTATCAAAAAAAGCGGTGTTGGAAGGGATGAGCCGCGGAGGGGTTTACTCATTAAATTGGGCTGCGGTTAACCCGGGTAAAGTTGCGGCAGTGTATATCGACAACCCGGTATTGGATTTAAAAAGCTGGCCTGCCGGGTTGGGTAGAGAACCAAGGAGCCAGCCGGAATTTGAAGCGTTTATAAAAGATTTTCATTTATCTGATAGCGAACAGGTAAAAAATTTTGCCGGCAGCCCTATTGATAAAATACCTCAAATTGTAAGGGGAAATTATCCAATACTCATTCTTTGTGCAGATGCAGATGAAGCCGTACCACCGGAAGAAAATACTGTATTGTTTGAGCAAAAAATCAGGGATAGCAAAGGGCAGGTGACTGTTATACACAAGCCGGGATTTCATCACCATCCGCACAGCTTGCCCAACCCCGCGCCGATAATTGATTTTATTGTAAAAGCTTCGGCGGATATCAACAAATAAAAAATAAAATAAAAGAATCAAAAATTAAACACAAAAGGCATGATGAACCACTTAATAAAAAATGTTTGCGAAGCGATTTCGGTAAGAAAAAAAAATTATTCATGTATTGTTCTTTTGATGTTGACCAATACGTTATGGGCGCAGGATGCTCCATTAAAACTTTGGTATGATCATCCTGCGGCTGCTATATGGGAAGCTGCTTTGCCGATTGGTAACGGGCGATTAGCTGCTATGATTTATGGCAATACGGATACGGAGAGAATACAACTAAATGAATCGTCGGTATGGAGCGGTGGACCCAGCCGCAATGATGACGAGAATGCGTTGAGCGCTTTGCCCGAAGTGAGGAAGTTAATTTTCGAAGGAAAATATAAGGAGGCCAGTGAACTTGCCCAGGAAAAAATAAAATCCAATCCAAATAATGGAATGAATTATGAACCTGTTGGTGACCTCTCCATCTATTTTCCAGGACATGAGCAGGTAGCAAACTATTATCGCGAACTGGACCTTGAAAGCGCCATCGCCAAAACAACCTATATGGTGAACGGAGTAAATTTTACCCGCACCGCATATGTGTCTTTTCCGGACCAGGTAGTTATTTTTCGTATTACTGCTGATCATCCGGCTGCAATTACTTTCACCGCATCTATGGCGAGTCCCCAGAAATCTTCGATTGAAGTGAAAGAAAAAAATGAATTGTCGTTAACAGGAATCAGTGGTGATAAGGATGGAGTAAAAGGGCAGGTTAAGTTTAATGCATTAAGTAAAATAACTACTGATGGCGGAAGTATTACTGCTGACAATGGAAGAATTATAGTTACCAATGCTGATACCGCAACTATTTATATTTCTATCGCTACTAATTTTGTTAACTATAAAGATATCAGTGCGGACGAAAAGGCAAAGGCGACAGCTTATGTAACTAAGGCTATCAGTAAGCCCTACACGCAGTTGTTGCACGATCAAATAGATGCCTATCAAAAATATTTTAACCGGGTAAAATTACATCTCGGCACTTCTGATGAAGCATCAAAGCCAACCGATGAAAGGGTGAAAGATTTTGCTAACGGCAACGATCCGCAACTCGTCACGTTATACTTTCAATTCGGAAGATATTTATTGATCTCTTCTTCTGAGCCGGGAGGGCAGCCTGCCAATCTCCAGGGAATATGGAATAATAAAATGAATCCGCCCTGGGGTAGTAAGTACACCATTAATATAAATACTGAAATGAATTACTGGCCGTCAGAAGTTACTAACCTGGCTGAAATGCATGAGCCATTGGTACACATGGTGAAAGACTTATCCAATACCGGAAGAGAAACCGCAAAAATAATGTATGGCTCAAAAGGATGGGTGGCGCATCATAACACAGATTTATGGCGGATTACAGGACCGGTTGATGGTATTTATTCTGCTATGTGGCCAATGGGTGGTGCCTGGCTTAGCCGCCAATTGTTTGATAAATATTTATACAGCGGCGATAAGGAATATCTTACATCAATATATGATGCATTAAAGGGAGCATCGGAGTTTTATCTCGACTTCCTCATAGAAGAACCAACTCATAAATGGCTTGTAGTATCTCCGTCTATGTCGCCTGAAAACAGTCCTGCTGTTCATCCCGGTGAATCTATAGCCGCGGGAACAACTATGGACAATCAATTGTTGTTCGAACTTTTTTCAAACACCATTCGTACCGCGGAAATACTGCAAACCGATAAAGGTCTCATTGAAAAATTAACGGCTGCCAGGAAACGGCTTCCTCCAATGCATATTGGTCAATATGGCCAATTACAGGAATGGCTGGAAGATTGGGATAACCCAAATGATAAGCACCGGCACGTTTCTCATTTATTTGGTATGTATCCTTCTAACCAGGTATCCCCTTTTCGTACTCCCGAACTATTCCAGGCAGTCCGCACGTCACTTATCGAACGCGGGGATATCTCTACCGGCTGGTCCATGGGATGGAAAGTAAATTTATGGGCCAGGTTGCTGGATGGCAATCATGCTTTTAAATTAATCCGGAATCAATTGACTCCGACGGGACTTAACAAAGGAGCAGCCAATAGTGGTGGCGGCACGTATCCGAATCTCTTTGATGCCCATCCACCATTTCAAATCGATGGCAATTTTGGATGTACCGCGGGGATTGCTGAAATGCTGATGCAAAGCCATGACGGCGCGATTTATTTATTACCCGCATTACCTGATGCCTGGCCGCAGGGAGCCATAGGTGGTTTACGGACCGTCGGCGGTTTTGAAATTGAAGACATGAAATGGAAAGATGGAAAATTGACGCAGGTGTCCATTAAATCTAATCTCGGCGGTAATTGCAGGATCAGGGTGCCTGGTGATTTGAAACTTGTACAGGGTAACTCTTTGCTGAAGATAGCTACAGGTGGGAATAGGAATCCATTTTTTACAGTCTATAAAACACCGGAGCCGATCATATCGGGTAAAACAAAACCGGATCCGCTTTCTCTACAACAAACCAATTTGTATGATTTTGACACCCACGCGGGGCAGACATATATGCTGTCTGCAGCAGATTAATGGGTTTTTTTGAAAAATAAATCCATTAAAGTTCATTTTGTTTTAAATTGAAACCTGGTATCAGATGGTAGTTGAAAAGTGCTTTGATTGAATGCCGGTATGAAGGAAACAATGCAGGTAATGTAGTCAGGAATTCGTTTAAAAACTATAAACGATGTTGCCGTTAGTTGAATTGTAAATACTTATTAAACATAGGATCTTTTATTTAATCTATTAAAAATCAGAAAATGAAATTAACTCCCTTTATCACCATTACATTGGCGATTACTGTTCCCCTTAGTGTTTGTTCTTACCTGGATAACCACGGTTATGTATTAACAACACAAGCTGTAAACATGCCTGGAAATACGCCGGATCAGCCGGGTAAAAATCTGCTTACTTTACCTGGTGATTATAAGGGTGAATGGAAAGCGCTTTTTGACGGAAAGACGCTAAATGGCTGGCACACGTATGGGGAAAATTATGCAGGCAGCGCATGGAAGGTTGACGATGGTGTTATTCATATGACGCCTGTTAAAGATGAGCAGCAGCAGGGCGACCTGGTGACAAATGATGAGTTTGAAAATTTTGATTTGAAACTGGAATGGAAGGTAGAAACAGGAAGTAATAGCGGCATTATATTCCTCGTTCATGAAGATACCACCCTCTTTAAAGAAACGTATGTCACAGGATTGGAAATGCAGGTGCTGGATAACATTGGCGCAAGCGATAATAAAAAAGAGAATCACCTGGCCGGAACATTATACGACCTGCTGGGATCAGCCGCCGTTTCAAAACCAAACCCGGTAGGCGAATGGAACAAAGCAGAGATCATTTGCGACAAGGGACAGTTGAAGCTTCTTCTAAATGATAAGATAACAGTATCCACCACTTTATGGGATGACAATTGGAAGAATATGGTGGCCAATAGCAAGTTCAAAAAAATGCCCGGTTTCGGCACCTTCAAACGAGGTCATATCGCCCTGCAATACCATGGCCACGAAGTTTGGTACAGGAATATCGAGATCAAAAATCTGGACTAAAATTGATGAATGAGATTTTATTGTTTCTTCTTTGAGCGATAAGGATAACTATTACTTTTCACGGTTGGAAGGATTTCCCCGTCTTTTCTCCTATTGGCTATTTTATAAGAAGCATTTTTCAGGCGGCTTCCTGGGTAGGAGAAGATGGGTACTCGTGTCAATCTTTTTTAATAAACAAATTGGCGCATATTTTTTCAAGAAGATACGGCGTTAAAAATGGGAGTTCAGTGGAGATCGTCTTCTTATCTCTTTTGACTATAACTTCGTTGAACTATTTTTCAGAAAAGAGTTGCCCATATCGAACAAAGGGATATAGATCGTACAGGGTAAGGATTATTTTCAGAATAATTGGAGGAATGTAAGATAGAAACAACCATTGGCATTTCTATCGAATCTCACAGTATGGATACAACATTCGTTTTTAAAAAAGGGCTGAAGCTGATGGGCAACCACTTTGAATTGAGCATCGTATCAGGTGATGAAAAGTGGGCGAATGAACGTATTGACGCGGGCATTTATGAAATACAAAGGATTGAGAAATTGCTTACCACTTTTAATGAGGAAAGCGAAACGAGTCTTGTTAACCGGTATGCCGGCCTGGCTCCGGTGACTGTATCACGCGAAACTTTTAATATTATCGAAAGGTCTCTTCGAATTTCAAGGCTTACGCAAGGCTCTTTCGACATTTCGTATGGCTCGATAGATAAGCGCCTGTGGAATTTTGATACCAATATGAAAGCCTTACCGGATAAAGAAACTGCAAAAAAAATGGTTCGGCTGATCAATTACCGGAATATAATTTTGGATCATGACAATTGCACGGTATTGCTGAAGGAGAAGGGAATGCGCATAGGTTTTGGCGGTATCGGTAAAGGATATGCAGCCGAGAGAGCAAGGTATATTATGAAATCCCTGGGTGCGGAAAGTGGTATCGTAAATGCTTCCGGTGACCTTACTACCTGGGGCTTTCAGCCCAATGGAAAACCATGGACCATTGGGATTGCCAATCCCAATTCTTCTCATGAATTGTTTTCCTACGTGGATGTAACCAATATGGCTGTGGCTACCTCGGGCAATTATGAAAAGTTTGTAATGATCAATGGGAAAAAGTATTCTCATACTATTGATCCCCGTACAGGATTACCTGTTTCCGGCATAAAAAGTGTCACCATTATTACACTCAATGCCGAGGTTGCTGATGCAATGGCAACGCCGGTAATGATCATGGGTATTAAAGCAGGAATGAATCTGATTAACCAGATGAAAGACATTGAAGCCATCGTCATAGACGACAACGATACAGTTTACGCTTCTGATAATATCAGGTTCTCTTAAAAAGTTAATGAATAAACAGATGGTAAAAGATTCGATTATTGGATGGTGTTCTCAATCCTCAAAAACTTGATTCACACAAGTAACCTATGTGCTTCACCCGTCCTGACAATTTTGCTTCATTATAGGTAGCAGCATCCATTTATTAGCCACTACAAATTTATGCTGCAGCGTACTTGTACAAAATAAAAATTTATTTCCCAAATAGAATTTCCCGGTCGAGCACCGCTATTATTTTTTTATGAAATTCCATGGTTACTTCGGGTGTGTCGCCTATGCACAGGATGCCAAGCTTTCCGTATTGTGATAAAGCACCTATCATGTGAAACATAACACCTTGCTGAATACTGCCGTTATATAAAAGATCGTTGGCTGTGGTTATTTCAATAAGATCGTGAGGAGTGAGTCCTTTATAATTTTTGCTCTGCAGGTTATCAGAAAAAAAATAATACCGTGGTTGCCCGTTTGCAGTAAGATACATGGCGGTCGAGGCATCATAATTGCCATCCGTTAAATATTGCAACATGAGATACGGATGCGTTGTGCCTCCTTTTCGTAAATTTATTTCAATGGCATAATGTTTCCATTCATTGTTTTCCTTTACTGAAATAAAATCAAAGGCAAATCTTCCCAGTACGCCATAGTTTTTTAATTTGTCCGCTATTTTTTTCCCTAATTCACCAATGGCAACCGCATATTCTTTACTGGCCGGGAAATGCGCCCCCAGGAATACCTGCCCGTTATTACCGCCAAGCACCTGGTCGTGGGTGGAAATGATTTCTGTTTCACCTAAAGGGGTAATACGGCACTGCACCGAAGGGAATGCTTTTTCATTTCCTTCAATAAAAGCTTCCACAATGCCACCCATTACCCGGAATTTTTCTATAAAAATTCCATAGGTTAAATCATGGGCAACTATTTGTATCCGGCTGGAAAGGCTCTCCTGTATCCATGATCGTAGATGTTCATTTTCAGGAGCTCCTTCAAATGGGAAAACTGCATTGCCCTCGCCGGAGAAACCTTCATTTAACTTTATAACGGCCCTTGGTAAAGCAGGGAATGTCGTTTTTAACCTTACTAAAGCATTGACGATATCTTCTTCAGTGTTGCAATCTTCAAAGCCCGGTGGGGTATCGATATGGCATTCTTTAAATATTTTCCTGCTAAAATTTTTTGTTCCCAGGTATAACAAGTCAGGATCACAGCCGAAAATGGGCATTTTTAGTTTTACAGCAAGCTTGCGCTCTGCTTCCGTTACATTGAAGCAGGCGATGTGTGCCAGGTGGTCTTGAGGGATGCTTTTACGAATACGTTCAATTAATCTCGGCCGTTCCAAAATCTTTTCTGTGAGCGACCTGGCTGAAGCATCGAAGCAACTCAATGTTTTCAAGCGCTGGCGTGCATGATAGTTTGTGATCCCCGGCAAGAGGTGCAAATAATAATCCATGATAATATTGTGAACAGGCATACTGGTTACATATATAACATGGGTATTAGGCATTCGTAACAGCATCAGCAGACAAAGTAGCCGCTCCTCGTAGTGGAGAACGCCGTCGATTTTTGCCAGTATCTCCTGGTCAATGGAAAGGCTGGGTATTATGACAACAGTCTTCGCTGCAAGCCTGTCGGGGAAAACAGATTTATAATGTGCAGGAAACTCCCGCTGCAATTGTTTAAATTCAAGTATTTCGGCTGCGATATCCTGCATTGTGTTGTATCCTCTATCTTTAATCGCTTATTGCAATTCAAAAAATAATTAACGGGTGTATTATCATCAATTTTAAAAAAAACTATATAAATATAAGCTGTTACCTAAATAAATTTACGTATCGATAAATTTTTTGTTTCAAAAAGGTTTTCAGCAATTGGATGCGACTGCATTTCCCGGCGAAATACCAGGCTTATCTTGTACATCGTCATTGTACCAGTATATCCACGCGTCTGTAACATCACCATTATCCTTAGTTACCCTGGTTATCGCCCTGCGGTATAAAGGCTTTTCGCCCTGTTCGATAATTAATCCTTCATAATCATCCAGTTGTCCGAATACATAAGAAAAATCATGTTCGTCATTGAGTACGTACAATTCACCATCTATAAAAGATTTGCCATCCCCAATAGTGGCAAAAGGCCCTTCTGCTGCTTCATGTATCATTCCGGAAACTTTCGCAAGACAGGCAAAGCTGAAAAATTTTGAAACGTAATGATACGCCGACTTGTGAAAGCCTTTACGAAGGGAACTATAAACAAAAAGCTGTCTTGATGCTGGTGTTGTCATGATAAAAAATTATTTGTTTTCACCGGTTGAAATTTTGAATAGGACGTTAAATCTAAAGAGAAATGGTCAATAATTTTATGATAAAAAGCATGTCGCAGAATGATTATAGTCATGACAGGATGCATCCGGCTTTTGCGGCCCGAAAGCATCTAAGACAAAGCTTTTGCAAATATAATTTAACCATATGCACTGCATTCTATAACAAACTTTAATTATTTTTCCTGCCGGCTGGGGGTAAAGGGAAGTTGAGTTGTTATAATAAAAAGACGACTTGACAGCAGCAGTATATTTTAAACCGGCATATCAATTGGCTAGAATGGACTTGAACGAAGGCGACCTGGTATCCTTATTGGCAAAGGGAGACGAAAAAATATTTGAGCAGGTTTTTAAAACTCATTTTAAAAACCTGCATGCCTATGCTTTCACGATGCTCAGGGATGAAATGGTTGCCGAAGAAATGGTACAAAATATATTTTATAAGCTTTGGGAAAGACCGGAAAATCTTTCAATTTCCGGATCTGTCGCCGCTTACCTGTACAGGGCGGTGCATAATGAAAGCCTCAATCATTTAAAGCACATGAAAGTCCGGTTAAAGCATCAAAAACATGTCTTGTATCAAATGAAAAATCAAACCGATACCGCATCAAAAAAAATACTGTTGAAGGAACTGGAAGGAAAACTTCATAAAGCGATGCAGGAACTTCCCGAACAATGCAGAACAATATTTCAATTGAGCAGGTTTGAAGAATTAAAGTATCGCGAAATAGCGGACAGGCTGAAAATTTCGCCTAAAACCGTAGAAAATCAAATGGGGAAAGCTTTGAAATTGTTGCGCATCAAATTAATAGATTTTTTACCACTCACCATTTTCTTATTACTTATACTTAAATAAAAACATTGAAAGAAAAATCCCGCCATATTACTGATGATCTCCTGGTGAAATACCTGTTGGGTGAAACCACACCGGATGAAAATGGCGGGGTAGCGCAATGGCTTGCCGATGAAGCCGCTAACCGAAAATATTATGATGATTTTAGCTTAATATGGGAAGAAAGCAAACAATTTGCCGCATCAAGTACGGTTGACGAGGAAGCCTCATGGCAAAAAATGCGTAGCCGTATTCACACCATCACAACTGAAAAAACAAAGAAAAAATCAATTCGCTCTTTCTATTGGCTGCAGGTTGCCGCAATGTTAGTAATAATGGCCGGCGCTGGTGTACTTGCTTATTACATTTTTATCAACAGGGAAATAAAAACCATGGTAGCACGATCGCTGAACAAGGTCGTTACAGATACCCTGCCGGACAGGTCAATCATTACATTGAATAAAAATTCGGCAGTGTATTATCCTGAAAAATTTAAAGGAAAAACAAGGGTGGTGAATTTGAAAGGGGAGGCTTTCTTCTCCATCACCCCCGATAGAGCAAAACCATTTATCATTCATGTAAATGACATTACCGTAAAAGTTGTTGGCACTTCATTCAATATAAAGAGCACAAATGGAAACACCGAAGTGATCGTAGAAACAGGAATCGTGCAGGTGATAAAAAATAATAAAGAGATCGATTTGCATCCTGGCGAAAGGACCTTTGTAAAGAAAGAAGACAGTGCATTGGTAAAAGAAAATGAAACAGGAACGCTATATGATTATTATCGTACGAAGGAATTTGAGTGCGATAATACGCCCTTGTGGAAACTCATAGAAGTGCTGAACCAGGCTTACGATGCTAATATAATTATCGAACGCAAAGAGTTGCGCAACCTGCCTATTACTACTACTTTCAACAATGAATCACTTGATAATATCCTGGAAGTAATCCGGCAGACATTCAACATTTCTGTAACCAAAACGGGCAATCAAACAATTTTAAAATAGGTTGACAACAAAAATAAACAGGCTATGATAGTTTCAAAAAAAGCCATTTTGATTTTTATTTTGTTTGCAGGAATGAATTTCGGCAGCCTCGCGCAAAATATCCTGGATAAAAATATTTCTTTTGAGGTGAGCAGGCAGCGGCTTGATAATGTGCTGGAAATAGTGAGTAACAAAGGAGACTTTTATTTTTCCTATAACTCCAATATTATAAAAAGAGACAGCCTCGTTACGCTCACGGTTAACAATAAGACGATACAACAAGTACTGGATCTTTTATTCAGCGACGGGTATGAATTTAAAGAGAGTGGTAACTACATTATTATAAGAAGAGTGCCCATCAAGGTTACGCTTATTACCAACAAAGCCATATCAGAGGATAAAATTTATACCGTAAGCGGCTACGTGCTGGACGATGAATCAGGCGAAAAACTGAGCGATGCAAGTATATACGAAAAGCGTTTACTGGCCTCCGCGCTTACCGATGAAAATGGATATTTTAAAATTAAACTGAAGAGTAAAAACAAAACCGCGGAGCTCACGGTAAGCAAAGAATTTTACCAGGACACAACGGTTGTTATACAGCCACGATACAACCAGCAACTCACCATCACGATTATGCCTTTGGAAGAAAGCCAGTCAATTGTTACGGTTAGCCCCCGGGATTTCTATGCTCCTGATTCCCTAAAACTTAGCGTGGAAAGTGATGCTGCCATTAAGGAATACCTGTATGTAAAAAAGGATTCGGTTAAACTTGAGAAAACTGCCGCCGGGAATTTCCTGCTTTCATCGAAACAAAAAATACAGAGCCTTAACCTGAAAAAATTCTTTACTGAAAGACCGTTCCAGGTTTCCCTAACACCCCGCCTGGGTACCCATGGGCAGCTAAGCCCTCAAATTGTAAATAATTTTTCCCTGAATATTTTTGGCGGATATACCGGCGGGTTGAATGGTGTTGAGATTGGCGGCTTATTCAATCTTGATAAAAGGGACGTCAAATATTTCCAGGCGGCAGGTTTGTTTAATCTTACGGGTGGCAGCGTAACGGGCACACAGTTCGCAGGTATTAACAATACAGTAATTAATAATCTCAGTGGATGGCAAACAGCGGGTATTTATAATTATACAAAGGGAAAAGTGAACGGCCTGCAGGTAGCCGGTATTTACAATCATGTGTCTGATACCCTGAGAGGTGTTCAGTTGGCGGGCATCAGCAACTATGCTAATAAGAAAGCAAGTGGTTTACAAATTGCCGGTATCGGAAATTTTAGCAGGAGGGAGATGAATGGAACCCAGGTTGCCGGCATCTTTAATTATGCTAAAAAAGTGCATGGGTTACAAATAGGTCTTATTAATATTTCGGACACTTCAGATGGATATAGCATTGGATTATTAAACCTGGTTAACAAAGGGTATCATAAGGTTTCCATATTTGCCAATGAAGAAATGAATGCTAACCTTACTTTAAAAACGGGCAATTCCAAATTATACAGCATGGTAACGGGCGGTATAAATGTAAGTGATTCTTCCAAAGTATATTCATTCGGATTTGGCCTTGGCCACGATTTTATTTTGTCAAATAAGGTTTCTTTGTCAACGGAGTTATCCTCTCAGTATATGTACCTCGGTAGCTGGAGCTATACCAATCTACTGAATAAATTTTCGTTGAATTGCAACCTGCACCTGGCTAAGAATGTGAGCATCTTTGCAGGCCCCGCTTTCAGCGTCTATTACAGTAACCAGGGCATTAGTTTCAATGGATACAAAAGAAATATTCCAACAGTAAACTATCATCATTTCAATTTTAGCCCTAATGTAAACGGATGGATTGGCTGGAATGCAGGTATAACACTTTTTTAAAAATTTTTCCGTCCGAATAGGGGTATTTCCTCAATTGGTTGTTATTAAAGAGGACAGGATTTCTGTTCGTTTAAATAACAATAGTAGAAATTAATAAATTCCAAACATGAAAAAGTTACACTTCGTATTGCTTTCCCTGGCAATAATTTCCGTTATTACATCGTGCAAAAAAGTTATTGGCGAAGGGCCGTCTGTTACTGAGAACCGCGTCATCGGTAATTTTTCATCAGTGGCTTCCTCTATTTCGGCTGACGTATATTATAAACAGGATCCTGTTTATAAAGTGGACATAACAGCGCAGCAAAATATTCTCAATATAATTGAAACAAATATGGTCAATAATGAATTAGTCATCAAATTCAGAAATGGGGTACAGGTGAGGACCCACGAAAACATCGTCGTAAATGTGAGTTCACCAACTGTGAATGGATTACGAATAAGCGGTTCAGGAAACTTAGTTGCCGCCGACTCCATCCATTCAGAAAATATGAGCCTTATAGTAAGTGGTTCAGGAAGTATTAGCATCCAAAAATTAGTTGCTACATCTCTTGATGCTAATATCAGTGGTTCCGGCAATATCTCTATTTTAAATGGGTTCATAAATACTGGTAAATTAAGAATCA
The DNA here is from genome assembly GCA_039933035.1 of Ginsengibacter sp. Classification (GTDB taxonomy): domain Bacteria; phylum Bacteroidota; class Bacteroidia; order Chitinophagales; family Chitinophagaceae; genus Ginsengibacter. Next base: position 14,712 of record JBDTOV010000041.1, read on the forward strand.
GTGGCAGTGGAAATATTGACGTAATGAATGTACCGGCATCTTCTATAACTACCACCACCAGCGGCTCGGGAGAAATGAAAGTAAACGCCTCCCAAAATCTTGATGTTACCATTTCAGGGAGCGGTTCAGTTTTTTATATGGGCCACCCGGAGGTTAATACCCATATTTCAGGGTCAGGAAAAGTGATTCATCAATAATAAAATTGAAAAGCCTTCATATCAAAAGCATCTCTTAGGGATGCTTTTTTAGTAAATAAAATGATGCTTTTGAAAACAACATCAAGGACCACAAGGCAATATTTTGCGGGTGTATTTCAAACTACCGCAAGATCGCCACCTTCAATAAGTTAGTTGGTAGGTTGAAAGCATCTATCTCCAAGGTTGGAAACCCTGAACCCAAAGCGACAATTAAAATGCATTCTTTTTTGGTTTTAATTGATAATTAACTGTTGGAATTTTGCCGTATCTTATGTGAACAAAATTATTGGCAAAATACCGGCAACAAAAATAGCAGTGCCTGTCAAAGATTCTAATTATGAAACAAACGGAAACACTTGTTGTGGGTGCAAGTATCTCGGGTTTGGCCTCTGCCTGCTGTTTACAACAGCAACAGATCGGGTATATCGTTATTGAAAAGGAAGTGCAGGTTGCTGCACCCTGGCGTCACCATTACGACCGCCTGCACCTGCACACCAACAAGCGGGTTTCAAATTTGCCGTATAAAAAATTTGACAATACAATTCCGCGCTATCCGTCCCGCCTGCAAGTGTTAGACTATTTAGACAATTACCGAAGAGAATTTAATATCAACCCTATATTTAATACGGAGGCAAAAAAGATAAAGAAAGAGGGTGATTATTGGATTACTGAAACTACCGGGGAAATATACCAATCGAAATATCTTATAATGGCCACAGGCGCATTTGGCAAACCAAAATCCGTAGACTTTGCAGGATTGGAGACTTTTACAGGAAAAGTGATGCATAGTTACGGATATAAAACCGGCAATGATTTTAAAGGACAAAAAGTATTGGTAGCAGGTTTTGGAAATTCGGCTTGCGAAATTGCCATTGACTTATACGAGCAGGGCGCCATTCCATCCATGGCGGTCCGCTCTCCTGTAAATGTAATTCCCCGCGATATTTTGGGTATGCCTATTTTGGAAATAAGTATTTTATTGAGCCACCTTCCACCCCGTATAGCCGACACCGTTAGCGCTCCGCTGATGCGATTGCTTTTTGGTGATATCTCCAAACTGGGATTGAAAAAAAAGTCATATGGCCCGTTTGAAGAAATTCGAAGAGAGGGGCGGGTACCCGTCCTGGACATAGGTACCATAAAGCATATCCGCCAGGGTCACATACATATTTTTGGAGACATTGACCACATCGGCGGGAAGACCATTCATTTTGCAGATTGCCGGCAGGAAGATTTTGATGCCATTATCGCTGCCATTGGATATTACAGGGATTACGCACAAATTGTTGATGTTGATAACAATCGTTTTGAAGATTTAAACCTACCTGTTAACAAACAAAAGTACTTTGGCAAAGATGGCTTGTACTTTTGTGGATTTTGGATAGGCCCAACGGGACAAATTCGGGAAATAACCTTCGATGCGCAAAAAATTGCAAGGGATATTTCCAACAAGAGCCATTTTAAAAATTACAAAAGTTGAGGCAATCTTATTACTCCGTTTCCGGTGTTAATTCTTATAGAATTATTGGGATCTGATAAAATTATTTAATTCTTCCATAAGGCCGCCTTCAACTCTTACCGTTAATAAATTTTTATCATATTCCATATCTATCAGCCAGATGTCCCGGTGACCTTGCTGTATCTCAAATACCTTCGTAATATTATAATCATAATATTCCCTTTTCACTATTCTTTTAACGGCGCCGGGCAAATCTTTTTCTGATCCATACAAAACCGAATAAATTAAGCGTCCTTTCACATTGTAGAGGCATTTAGACTGGTTTTCATTTTTTAAAAAATCAACTTCATACAATTTTTTAACCCTGAACCATTTTATTTGGGAAACATCCTGGAAAGATTTTGAAAAAGATATTAATGCAGGCTGGCTTACACGCGATTCTGCGAGGGAGCCATCTCCTTTGGGATTTGACAGTTTATCACCAAATGCATAGGAGGATACTTTCGCCTGTCTTTTATCGCTGAACTGGCTAAACGTTTTGCCGGCAAATTGACATAACACCAGGCCCGTGATTACAAAATATTTGATATGAGCTTTCATGGTTTTGATATTTAAAAATGATAATTGATTGTTACCATATCAAAACTAAATGCTTAAGAAAGCTAAAAATAACGCAACTGAGTAAGTTGCTATTATGGGGAAGCGTTGTATATCATGAATGAGTAACTAATAATATCCTTGATGCTTATTGGGATATAGAGTATTGAGAAGCCTGTCTTTCCTGCTTCGGGATACATTTATAGAAGTTCCGTCGGATAATACCAGGGATCCGCCTTCGCCGCGGATATATTTTACTACTTCATTAAGATTTACGATATGGGAATGATGCACACGAATAAAAAATCTGAAATCACGTAACTGTTCTTCAATTTCTTTTAATGTCCGGCAGGCGATGATTTTATTTTTATCTTTCAGGTAAAGACAAGTGTAATTATCGTTGGCATTGCAATGCATTAACTGGTCGGTTGAAATCAGTTCATACCCCTCTAACGTCGGTACAGCGAGTTTATTGAAATCCTTTACCTTAACCTGGTTGAGAAGAATCTTAAATTGATCAGCCATTGGTAAATGTCGTTGCTCCTGTACTTTTTTTACGGCGTTTATCAATTCTTTTTGATCAATGGGTTTTAATAAATAATCCAAAGCGCTAAAGCGTATTGCTTTTATAGCATACTGGTCATAACAGGTGGTAAAGATAACAGCGAAAGTAATTTCAGTAAATTGTTCCAGTATTTCAAAACCATTCATCCCGGGCATCTCAATATCAAGAAATATAAGGTCCGGTTTTAATTTTTTTATAGCCACCAGTCCCTCCCTGGAAGAATGACACTGCTGAATAATATGTATGCCCGGGCAATATTCTTTTAGTTTGCAGCTTAGCGCTTCAATCCAATGAGTTTCATCATCTATAATAATCGCGTTTATCATTTAGAACCTGTTGTTGCAATGGCATCTTTATAACTCCTGGTGTTCCAGGTTTGTTATTAAGATGATGGTACCGGTTTATTCCACATGCCGTATAGCTATACGATCTGCTATGATACGTATTACAATTGATGTAAAGTTGAAGTTGAAGAAATTCTCAGATAGTGTTAAGTCTTTTCGATTCTCCATCTAAAGATAGTGAACACTGCTTGTCAATTTTATAAAATCAATGGGGAAATGTTGAAAATTTAGTTAAATATTCAGCGCCCTGTTATGATAACTATACCGGCGGCAGTTACCTAATTGATGTTGGATATTCCTCCACTGCTCATACCACGGCAATCGGGAAACCAGGAAAGTATTCACAACATGATAGCATTGAAAATGATGGAGTATGAAAAACTTCTTTTAAAGCGTGAAAAAGCATCGGCGACGGCCATATTTATCACGAAGAGAAGCATTAAAATAGAAAAATATATCTAATAAAAAAACCGCTTCCATATGTAAAGCGGTTTTTGATCTATTTAAATAAATTATATCAAAGGAGGAATATCTTCCGGTATTTCGTGAACCTCATTAGGATCATCCGGGGGATACAATTCGGGATTTCTGAGCTTGCTGTTTTTCCTGCTATACCCAAAATATATGACGAGACCAATGAGAAGCCATCCAAGAAGCCTTACCCAGTTGATCCAGCCCAGTCCAAAGATCATAGCTGTACAAACCAGGATACCTAGTACTGCTATTATTTTTACGCCGGGTACTCTGAATCCCCTTTGCATATCAGGGTGTTTTACGCGCATGATCCAGACACCTGCACATACCAATATGAATGCAAATAGAGTTCCGATACTGGTCATGTCGCCTACAATGTCTCCCGGAATAAAAGTTGCAAAGGCGCCTACAAGCAATAAGAATATTAAGTTTGATTTGTAGGGTGTTTTGAATTTAGGATGTATGGTAGAAAATATTTTTGGAACGAGACCATCCTTACTCATAGAATAAAATACCCTTGATTGCCCCATTAGCATTACAAGTATTACCGATGAGAAGCCTGCGAGGATGGCTATCGTTACCAAATCGCTCAACCATTTAAAAGCAGGTACCCATACTCCCCCAACCGTCGCCCCACTCATGTGTTCAATGGCATACACAACGGATGCTTCGCTTCCTTTGGTTCTGAATTCCTGCACCGACGCAATTCCTGTAAGTACATAAGAAAATAAGATGTATAAAATGGTACAAATTACCAATGAACCTAAAATGCCAATTGGCATATCCCTTTTTGGATTTTTGGTTTCCTGGGCGGCTGTAGAAACTGCATCAAACCCAATAAACGCAAAGAATACGGTTCCCGCCGCTCCTAGGATTCCCATAATACCCCCGTAACTATAAGTAATACCCTGGTGGTCTGTATAAGTGGTGGGCGCTGGTATAAACGGTGTATGGTTTTCGGGTTTTATGTATTCCCACCCTATTACAATCACTACTACTACAATAGCAACCTTTAATACAACAATGATGGCATTAACCACTGCAGATTCCTGCATGCCCCTGATTAATAAAAGAGATAAAACAATTACGATTGCCAGTGCAGGAAGATTCATAATTCCGTGATGCAGTCCATCTGTAGAATATTGAAAGGGTGAATGGCACCATTCATAAGGCACACTTGTTCCAAATATTTCCAAAAATTTATTAAAATATTCCGCCCATGCAACCGCAACGGTAGCAGCGCCCACGCCGTATTCGAGAACGAGGTCCCACCCAATGATCCACGCAACAAATTCACCCATCGTAGCATAAGAATACGTATAAGCACTCCCTGCAATAGGGATCATGGACGCAAATTCAGCGTAGCACAATCCTGCAAAGGCGCATCCAATAGAAGCAACAATAAAACCGATGGTTACGGAAGGTCCTGCATGTTGTGCGGCGGCGGCGGCCGTCCGAACAAACAAGCCTGCGCCTATAATAGCCCCAATGCCAAGTGCGATCAGGTTGCCCGGACCCAGAGTTCTTTTTAATGTGTTTTTTGATTCACCCGCCTCATGCATCAGGTGGCTTACAGGCTTCGTAATGAATAGACTTTTCCTGGTCGTTAAACTCATAATGTCGTGGGTTTTTATTAAAAAGATTTGGAAAAATACCGAATTAATTAAAAAAAACGGTAAAGAATTTAAATGAAAATTTTGCTGTAATACAAGCCGGTTCTTTTAAATCGAAAAATTTCAGGCTCAATTCATTAGTTTTGGCATTTTTTAGAATCGACCGCCAAATTTATGAATAAACGAAAAAGTAGTATTCTTGTTTTTATTGTTCTCACCGTAGCGGCAATTTTTCATTTCATTGATATTTATAATTTTAACAGCATATCCCCGTTATTTCTGAGGATTGTAAGATGGATATTTATCGGTTCCCTTTCACTCTATGCTGTTTATAAAAGATCTCTTACCACCTGGATATTAGCCAGTATGGTTATAGGTGTAGAGGTGGGAGTAGATTTTCCTTTTTTCGCCCAAAACCTAAAAGTACTTAGCCAGGTATTTCTGAGGATGGTAAAGACGATTATCGCGCCCATTCTTTTTTCCACATTGGTGGTTGGTATCGCAGGCCATTCAGATTTGAAACAAGTGGGAAGAATGGGATGGAAATCAATTTTATATTTTGAGGTGGTAACTACACTGGCGTTGTGCATAGGATTGGTTGCCATCAATGTGTCACAAGCGGGTGTTGGCATCCATATCCCCCCAACTTTCCACCAGGAACTTCCCCCCGCGGTGCCTCAAACATGGCAGGACATTATATTACACATCTTTCCTGAAAATATTGTCAAGTCGATATACAATGGTGATGTTTTACCCATTGTCGTTTTCAGCGTTATTTTTGGTATTGGCCTGGCCATGTTAAGTGATGAAAAGCGTAAGCCCATGCTGCAGTTTTCTGAAAGCCTTGCGGAAACTATGTTTAAGTTTACTAACATCATCATGTACTTTGCTCCGATAGGTGTTGGGGCAGCTATCGCGGCGACCGTTGGACATTTAGGGCTTGATATTCTTGCTTCACTTTTAAAACTGCTGTTGACGTTATATGCAGCGCTTTTTTTGTTCCTGGGCACGGTGCTTTTTTCTATTGCATATTTTATGAAAATTCCCATCCGCCAGTTCATTAAAGCGGTATCGGAGCCGGTCTCAATTGCCTTTGCCACTACCAGTTCAGAATCAGCCCTTCCCATTGCTATGGAGAATATGGAAAAATTTGGAGTGCCCAGGAAAATAGTTTCTTTTGTTATTCCTACCGGGTACACCTTCAATCTTGATGGCACCACTTTATACCTTTCTCTTGCCAGTGTATTTGTAGCACAGGCTGCCGGCATTCACATGTCCGCAGGCACACAAATTATAATGGGACTAACGCTTATGCTAACCAGTAAAGGGGTTGCAGGCGTGCCAAGGGCTTCTTTGATTATTTTATTAGGAACGGTGTCTTCTTTTGGATTACCGGTTTGGCCTGTAATGGCGATCCTGGGTATTGACGAATTGATGGATATGGCCCGTACATCAGTAAATGTAATTGGTAATTCTTTGGCAAGTTGTGTAATTGCGGGGTGGGAGGGGGAATTTGACCGTGAGAAAGCATTGGCATTTGTTCCGGACTAAGTTAATTTCTATTTCTTTTATGAATCTTTGTCGTTTCTTTATAAAATTAGGTTGTTGTACATAGTTAAATTTATCGTAAGTGGATCTTTTACACATTTTAGGAATAAGTATTCAGGACCTGCTCAATCCGCAATTCTATATTGAGCACGGCGGTTTATGGATGATACTTTTTATTGTCTTTGCAGAGACCGGTTTATTTGCCGGCTTTTTTTTACCAGGTGATGCCCTGCTATTTGTAACGGGAATTTTTAGTGATAAAATCGTAGGTGCTGCATTATTTGCAACCCATAATCAATGGGCAGACCTTTGTCTTTTGTGGATCATGATCTCGATTGCGGGGATTTTGGGAAACTTTGTGGGCTATTGGTTTGGCAAGAAAAGCGGGCCTTTCTTGTTTGAAAGAAAGGATACATTTTTTTTCAAGAAAAAATACCTGGTACAGGCTCATGAATTTTATGAAAAGAATGGTGGTGGCGCGATTATACTGGGCAGGTTCGTCCCTTTCGTGCGCACATTTGCACCTATAGTTGCCGGTATAGTTTTAATGGACTGGAAAAAATTTATTTATTATAACATGGTCGGTTCGATGCTCTGGGTGGGCAGCATGTTGGTTGGCGGACATTTCCTGCAAACTTTTATCATGAGTGAGTTTGGTTTCGATTTAAAAGAACACCTGGAAGTAATTGTTATCGGAATTATAGCGGTTACTACCATACCGGTGTTATGGAAAGTTTTTGTGCCCAAAAGGAAATCCCAAAAATAATAAGCCAGCGATTTTAGTTTTGATATGAACCAGAAACACATTGCAGTTTTTTCGATTCCCGTAATTGTGGCAGCGTTGGGATATTTTGTTGATATATACGACCTGCTTCTCTTTAATATCGTGCGCATACCGAGCCTGCGTTCGCTTGGATTAAGTGCAGCAGATATTGACAAAAAAGGAGAATTTATAATTGGTATTCAAATGGTGGGCCTTTTGATAGGGGGGATTATTTGGGGAATAGCCGGCGATAAAAAGGGAAGATTAAGCATTCTCTTTGGTTCCATAATATTATACTCCCTGGCCAATATCGCTAATGGTTTTGTACAAACCGTGCCCCAGTATGCCCTGGCAAGATTTATTGCCGGCATCGGGCTGGCCGGAGAACTTGGTGGCGGTATTACCCTGGTAGCTGAACTCCTGAAAAAAGAACAACGAGGATTGGGTACTTCGCTGGTTGCCGGCCTCGGCCTAACGGGAGCCATAGTTGCTTTTTTTATTTCGCAACATTATGATTGGAGGGTCTGTTATTTTATTGGTGGCGGACTCGGCTTTGTGTTACTTATCATGCGTGTAAGTGTATTTGAATCCGGCATGTACCAGTCCATGGAGCAATCTGTTTCCAAAGGGAATTTTTTGATGTTTTTTAATGATAAAAAGCGGTTTAAAAAATATGCCAATAGTATCTTACTCGGCCTGCCTACCTGGTATGTAATCGGTATACTCATCGCCTTCTCTAATAAATTTGCGACGAGCTTTGGCATAGCGGAAGCCATAAATCCCGGCAAGGCAACGATGTACGCTTATATTGCGATTTCAGTAGGAGATATACTGGCCGGCCTTCTTAGCCAGCTTTTACAAAGCAGGAAAAAAGCTTTGTATGTTTTCTACCTGTTAACTATTGTAATGATAACGCTGTATTTTATGCAGGCAAAATCCGGCACGGCAAATTCCATGTATTGGATCGCGGCGGGACTCGGTTTTGCAACGGGTTTCTGGGCCATATTTGTCACCATGGGCGCTGAGCAATTTGGAACCAATCTCAGGGCCACCGCAGCAACCACGATTCCCAACATGGTACGCGGATCGCTTCCATTAATGCTTTTACTTTTCAACGGGTTGCAACATTATTTTACTTATATTTTTAGCGGCTTACTAACGGGGATTGTAGTCATGATAATAAGTATAATTGCTACCATATCTACCGAAGAAACGTTCCATAAAGACCTTAATTATGTGGAGATATAATTAGTGTATAGTTTATTAGTTAACAGGTTAATTGATTTAAAACTTAATTCGTGTAAATTATTTGTAATTCGTGGCTAAAAAATTCCTCATCATTCGTTTTTCTTCCATAGGAGACATTGTACTAACTACGCCGGTTATACGCTGTTTGCGTAAAAAATACCCGGACGCGGTCATTTATTTTCTCACTAAAAAAAACCATGCAGGAATTGTTGACACGAATCCATACATAAACAAGGTGCTAACGCTGGAAAATGATATACTGGATACCATAGATACACTAAAAGATGAAAAGTTTGATTGCGTGATTGACCTGCATTACAACCTTAGAACACTTAGGATTAAGCAGGCATTGAAAGGCGTACCGTTTTATTCTTTCAATAAACTAAATACACAAAAATGGGTGTACACCAATCTTAAGATAAACCTTATGCCGAAGCAGCATATTGTTGACCGGTATATGCAAACGGTAGAAAAGCTTGGTGTAATAAATGATAATCTCGGGCTTGATTATTTTATTCCTGCCAACGATACGGTTAAAGAAGCTGATATTCCGTTTTCTCATTCACAGGGATTCATTTCAATCGCAATAGGAGCGGCGCATTTTACCAAAAAATTACCGGTAGATAAGTTAAAGGAATTGTGTGTGGCAATTGAATTCCCCATCATTTTATTAGGAGGTAGAGAAGATTATGCAAATGGTGTTGACATTTCAGCAGCGGATCCCATAAAAATTTATAATGCGTGCGGTAAATTTTCACTGAATGAATCAGCAGATATTGTTCGAAAATCTAAATTGGTAATAAGCCACGATACGGGCCTGATGCATATTGCGGCGGCTTTCAAAAAAATGGTTTTTTCCGTTTGGGGTAATACGGTACCCTCGTTTGGAATGTATCCTTACCAGACCTCTTTTGAAATATTCCAGGTAAATAAATTGTGGTGCCGGCCATGCAGTAAGATTGGATATGATAGGTGCCCGCTCGGTCATTTTAAGTGCATGAATAACCAGTCAATGGCTTTTATTGCAGAGCTTGCTCATGCCTTTGTTAAAAAGTGAGGTAATCTTAACTTTTTATTGCGTAGCCTGTCATCATTTTTATGCCATATTTACATTCGCATGATTCGCTGTAAATTTTTATTTCTTTTTTTATTGTTGTTTTCCCTATCCGCCCGGTGCTTTTCCCAAAAGGTAATCGTGCATGTTTTTATGGAAAATAAAAAAGCTCCGCCAGGAGGAGATACGATCTATTATGATTTTAACAGGAACCTTACATGGAGCGACTTTAAAGGAACACCTGATGAGAATTATTTTGCCGGTGCGGTTACTGCATCGGGCTTTGCATTTGATTCGCAGATGAATTTTGATGGTACAAACGTCTATCTCAACATTGGCGTATATACTTTTTTTACAAAGCATGATTCCTGGAAGAAGCCTGAAGTAAATTCTGTATATCATTTACTACATGAACAGCATCATTTTGATATTACACGAATCGGCTCCGAAAAATTTATTGCAGGGATTAGTAAAGCGCATTTTACAGAAGCAAATTACCAGGAATTGCTTAGCTCCCTGTTTGATACGGCGTATAAGGAAAATGAAAACATGCAGTCGCAGTACGATAATGAAACCAAACACAGCCTTGATGCAAGCAAGCAATTGGAATGGAATAATAAAATTGCGGCGCAGGTACTACTGCTAAAAGAAGAGGTCGCGATAAAAAATTAAATATTTTGTTCCGTCGTTACATTAAATCATTAAGTATTGTCATCCTGTAAGCTTACCATTAAAATAGGTATCTGGAGCTCATGCCTGACCGAATTGACCGTTTGCCCGTAAATTAAATCCTTAATACCTGTGTGGCCGTGAGCGCCCACTACCAGCATATCTGCCTCACTTTCTTTTACGAGCCTTACTATTTCCTTTGCCCGGTTCCTGTACCCTAGTATTCCTTTTGCCTTGAAATGATTTTCTTTTAATTGCTGTACGTAATAGTCCAATTGATTTTGATCTTTTCGTGTTTCATAATCATTGCTTTGGCTTCCCCATAATTTGGCGGAGGCACTTTCAACTACATGCAGAAGGATGAATTCTGTATCAGGACTTCCCTGGCCGATTGCATGGCTTATCAGTTTTTTATCGTTATCCGTAAAATCCAGGGCCAGTGCGATTCGATGGTAGTGTGGAATATCAATCTTAATCTTTTTCACTTCAGGATGTATTTTAATAGAAGCCGCCATCTTCCTTCTGGTTATTCCCGGCTGTACAATAATATAGATAAGTAAAGCGGTAAAAAAGAAACCGCTTGCCAAAATTATTATTTTTGGTAAAAATGAATTTCCGGTAAGCAACGGCACGGATTGGTTTATGAGCATTTTAAAATTCAGGTAGATAAGCACTGCCGCTACCAGCCATGCCATAATTTTTGTTATTGGCTTGATTACAAAAACACCCATTTTTGTTTTATCACTTACAAAATGAATTAATGGAATGATAGCGAATCCAAGCTGGAGACTAAGGATAACCTGGCTCAGAATCAGCAACGAATCTACTTTCTTGTCGCCATAAATAATTATTACGATCAATGCAGGTATTATGGCAAGCAACCGGGTGATAAGTCGTCTTATCCAGGGATTAATACGGAGGCTCAGGTAGCCTTCCATTACAATCTGGCCCGCTAGGGTGCCTGTGATGGTAGAGCTTTGTCCAGCTGCGATAAGTGCAATGGCAAATAATTTTGGTGCAAGGTTCCCGAGAAAACTGGGTAGCAGGCGATAGGCCTCATGTATTTCCGCCACCTGTGAATTACCCGATTTAAAAAATACAGCGGCAGCAACGATAAGTATAGCAGCATTTACAAAAAAAGCAATATTTAAGGCGACGGTACTGTCTATCCGGTTGTACTTAATGGCTTGTCGTATTCCCTTTTCTGTTCGCGCAATTTTTCGGGTTTGTACCAGGGCGGAATGTAAATAAAGATTGTGTGGCATAACCGTAGCCCCGATAATTCCAATGGCTATATATAACGCCTCATCATTTTGGATGTGCGGTATAAAGCCGGTAGCAATTTCACTTAGGTCTGGTTTAGCCAATATCATTTGCACTAAGAATGCGCCGGCAATAATGGCAACAAGTGTAATGATAAAAGCTTCCATTTTTCGCATACCCAGCTTCTGCAGGTATAGCAGAAGGAAGGTGTCAAATATGGTGATGGAAACGCCCCAGATAAGCGGGAGGCCGGTGAGTAGCTGAATTCCGATGGCCATACCCAGCACCTCAGCAAGATCGCAGGCGGCGATTCCTATTTCAGCCAGAATGTATAAAATAAAATTTATTTTTTTTGGATACGCTTCCCTGTTTGCCTGTGCCAGGTCCCTGCCTCTTACGATGCCCAGCCTGGCCGATAAGCCCTGGAGCAACAAAGCCATCAGGTTGCTCATGAGCAACACCCAAATCAGTGAATAACCAAATTTACTTCCGCCCTGCAGGTCGGTAGCCCAGTTGCCGGGATCCATATAACCCACGCTGATAAGGTATGCCGGGCCTAAGAAGGAAAATACCCTTCTCCATCCTAGTTTCTTTTTAGTATCAATACTTCCATGCACTTCGCTCAAAGAAGTATCGTTGTTACTCTTCTTTATTATCATATACAAATATATTTTCCGCGGCCTGCCCGCTTAAAATGCAGGCAGGTTGTTTTGAAACTTTAACCTGGAGGGAGCCATCAAATCTGAAAGCCTTCAGTACTTTTATGGAAGAACCTATACCGATACCGTAATGATCCAGCATTTCCATCATTTGTTGCGTCTGGCTGCTAACCGAGCTTACGATGCCGGTTTTTTTAAGTGTAAGGTTATTAATCGATACCTGTTTTAATACGGGCATTCTGCCACTTGCATCGGGTATTGGGTCGCCATGCGGATCAATTTTTGGCTGGCCCAGGTACATATCTAATCTTTTAATAAGGTCGTTGCTGCTTATATGTTCCAGTTCCTCCGCAATGGCATGCACTTTATCCCAGTTCATGCCGAGCTTGGTAACTAAAAAAAATTCCCAGAGCCTGTGCCTTCTTATTATCCTGAGCGCTTCTTTATTCCCTGAATCATTTAGCCGGAAGCCATAATATTTCCGGTACTCAATCAGCTTTTTCAACTTAAGCTTTTTTAGCATATCAGTTACAGAAGCGGCCCTTGTATTAAGATAGTCTGCCAATGAGTTGGTATTTACATTTTCCGTTTGTCCCTGTAGCCTGTAAATACTTTTGATATAGTTTTCTTCGCTAGTTGAAAATTTCATATAGCCTAAAAATTATTTTAGGCAAATCTAAAAATTATATCTGAGAATTGTCAATAAAAAATACAGGGGATAAACATTTCTTCGTTTCAATGCCTTTTTGTAAATGACATCACACAACTGCCGGCGTCCAGATATTCGGGGCATATATGATGTTTTTAATGATTTCTTAACTTCGGTCCCTTAATTGCATAGAAATTAAATTAATTGCCCCCGGCAAAAAGCTTCCTGAAATAATACCTGGAAATCGAACACTTTCTATAGAAAATAAATCTGTGGGTTGGCTTATTTTTTAAAAATATATGGCAGCACAAAACATTTTGCAAATGTTTTACGTTTATAACGGCGTGTAAACTCTACATATTAAATGATAGAAACATTCACTATGTTGAATTTTCCAATTATATTGCGCCCTTTATTAAATTGATCTGACCATATTATGAGTTTTAAGAATTATAGCGTTCCTTATGAAATTGCAGAAAAATATTCAAAAAAAATTGCTTACTTCTCTATGGAGTTTGCCATTCACCAGCCGTTAAAAATATACAGCGGGGGTCTCGGTTTTTTATCCGGCTCGCACTTACGCAGCGCTTATGAACTGAAGCAAAATTTAATTGGTATAGGTATTCTATGGAAAGAAGGCTATTACGACCAGGCTAGAAATGCAGACCAGACTTTACGGGTTATTTGGATCGAAAAGATTTATAATTTTCTTGAAGACACGGGTATCCGGTACCAGGTTATTATTCACGATCACCCGGTTTGGGTAAAGGTGTGGTATTTAAACCCGGATACATTCAATACGGCCCCGCTCTTTTTGCTCAGTACAAATGATCCGGAAAATGATTATGTATCGCAAACTATTACCAACAGGCTCTATGATGGAAATGCAGCAACGAAAATTGCACAGTTTATTTTATTAGGAGTTGGGGGCGCCCAGCTGGTGGATGAGTTAAATTTTAACCCTGATCTTTATCATCTTAACGAAGCACATGCCGTAAGTTCGGTATTTTACCTGTATAAAAAATTTGGTAATAAAGAGGATGTAAAAAAAAGATTGGTGTTTACCACGCATACGCCGGAAGAAGCCGGAAATGAAAAGCATGATATTTTTCTTTGTCAAAAAATGAGCTATTTCTGTGGCATGCCACTGGCTGAAGTACGCGAATTAACCGGCATGACAGATGATCTTTTCAATCATTCATTGGCTGCATTGCGATTTGCGCATCTTGCTAACGGGGTGTCACAACTTCATGGCGAAGTAAGCCGGCAAATGTGGGCCAAATATGAAGGCATTTGTGAAATAAAAGCTATTACCAATGCTCAAAACTGGAAATACTGGGCCGATAAGCAATTATATCGTGCCAAAGATGAACACAATGATGAATGGCTTGATGACAGGAAAACGTATCTCAAAAAACGGGGACTTGAAATAGTGGCTGATCAGACCGGTAAAATAATGGATTCCAAAGTACTTACTATTGTGTGGGCAAGAAGGTTTGCCGGGTACAAAAGAGCCGAACTGCTGACGAGAGACCATGCACGTTTTGAGGCATTGTTGAATAATAAAAAATACCCTGTACAGATTATATGGGCGGGTAAACCTTATCCACTTGATTTCCCCGCGATATCGGATTTTAATCACCTGGTGAATCTTAGCAAACAATATAAAAACGTGGCGGTATGTACCGGTTATGAACTTACCCTGAGTAAACGCCTAAAACAGTCTGCAGATATATGGCTGAATAATCCCCGGGTGCCCCGGGAAGCCAGCGGAACAAGCGGCATGTCGGCTGCAATGAATGGCGCGGTAAACCTGAGTACGAATGACGGTTGGATATGTGAATTTATAAAAAATGGGAAAAACGGATTCGTGGTGCCGCCTGCTGATTACATGAATATGCACGTAGAAGAACAGGATGAATATGACCTTAATAAGCTCTATGACATATTAGAGAACGAAATACTTCCTCTCTACTACAACGATTTTACGGCCTGGAGGCAGATTGTAAAGAATGGAATGCAGGATGTTCAATTTAAGTTTGATAGCAATCGAATGGCCAATGAATATTATGAAATTTTGTACAAATAATTTTCAACGAATTATTTGAGGATCAGGTTGCTTCATATCATTAAGAAAGTATCTTCTGAACAGGATGGGTTAATTTGTTGCCGGGACATCAAATTTCAAAATGATATTGAGGGCAGCAATAACCTACAAGCACGGTTTGCGCCCGATAGCCAGATCTGATCAACTATGCCGAACCTTTGGCTGTATAAATTGTTAGAAATTATAAAGTCATATGAAGCAAAAATACACGGGCCTTGTTGTGTTAAATACACTTTCGCTTTTATTAATGTTATTTGTAAACTATGCCAGCAATGCGGGTGTGTTTTCAAACGTTACCGTAGCCGATATCAGCCATAAATATGATACTTTATTTGCCCCGTCGGGGTATGCATTTATTATCTGGGGCTTTTTATTTTTATTGGCTACCTGTTTTGTTATTTATCAATGGATTTTATTAAACAGGAATGATCCTGGTGGCTACATTGGAAAAACCGGGATATGGTT
This sequence comes from Ginsengibacter sp., assembly GCA_039933035.1. GTDB lineage: Bacteria > Bacteroidota > Bacteroidia > Chitinophagales > Chitinophagaceae > Ginsengibacter. The sequence goes on from JBDTOV010000041.1 coordinate 30,386, forward strand.
TACCCTGGGCAATATAGCAAACGCCGCATGGGTATATTTTTGGATAAATGACAGGTTGGGATTGTGTGTTTTTCTTATGCTGTTGCTGTTGCTAAGCTTGTTAGTTTTAACAAACAGGTTACGTCTTGAACTGGATGATGAACCCGTACGTACCATATTTTTTGTGTGGTGGCCAATAACTTTTTATTTGGGTTGGATAATGGTGGCAACCGTTGCATGCGTCTCCGCATGGTTGGTTTCTATGGGCTGGGGTGGTGCAGGTTTTCAGGAGTCCGCCTGGACGATAATAATGATAGCAACGGCCTGTTTACTTTACCTTGTATTGATTTACAAAAGAAATATGCGTGAAGCATCCATAGTCGGCGTATGGGCCTTCATCGCGATTGCTATACGCCAGTGGGATAATCATGTTGATATTGCGCTTACAGCCATCGTGGCATCACTGATATTGGCGGTTGCCAGTGGCATGCATGTGTATAAAAACAGGGAGTATGCTGTTGGCGCAAAATTGAAGAGAGGTGAGTGGTAATGTATTCATAAGGTTTAATTCCCATGAAGGTACTTTGCGTTCCCTTCGGGTGCGGTACCCCGTTAGCCGTTTTACAGATAAGCATAAAGTGAAATCATTTACCTGAAATTAACGGGACAAGCCATCACCGGCTTTCACTGGCGATTTTCGTTGGTTTTGAAATCAAGAAAGCGCTGCATGCTCGTCCCACACTGAGTTTATAAGACAAAAAATTCCTTCCTTCTGAAAAAGGACTGCCGGGTAAACCCAAGAAAAATCTGTTTGATTAATTCGGTTTACAGGCCAGAGTAATAATCGTAACCCTGTTCAAACCAATAATCCGGAGGCCTTTCATTGCTGAAGAAAATCGTGCCGATTCTTTTGAGATGTTTAATACCATACTTAACGGGAATGATTAGACGAAGTGGGTATCCCTGGTTGATAGGTAATGGCTTACCATTCATTTCGTAGCAAAGAATCGTTTGGGGATGCATAATACTTAGGATATCAATGCCCACATAATATTTTTTATCGGGCGTTGCCAGTCCCACATATTTCATTTGCGTTTGTGCGTTTAAGTCATACTTTGCTGCAAAATCACTGAATTTTACTCCCGCCCAATGAGTTACCTGGCTCCAGCCTTCAATGCATTTGAAATCAAAGATGATGTCGGTTTTTGGCAGGGCTCTTATATCCTGGAGAGATAGAAACAAGGTATCTCCCGGGTTTCGGATTACCTTTAGTTTCCAGGCATAAGGATCAAAATCTGCGCCAATGCCTACATTTCCATTTACCCTTACATGTTTAGCGGCGGCAGACAGGGGATACCTTTTTGCCAGGTGTTTATTGCTTAAGAAATTTGAAAAAAAATTTTCGTTCAAGTTTAAAACAGTCCGTAATGGTTTCGGGGCAGCCGCTACTTTAGGTTGTTGTAGTAGTTTCTTCCAGGCAAATACTGCCGCTACAAGCAATAATAAGAAAACGATAAAAGAAATAATGGTTTTATTTCTCAGCTTTTTGTCTGAAATAAGGATCTCTTCTTTATAATTCATTTGTTCGTTCATTTGTTCGTTTCACCTGGTTCAGTTGAGGTATTTTCATCTGCGGAAGGCGAATTTTTTGCACCAGGTTCTACATCAATACCAGGGTCTTCCGATGGTATTTTCTCTTCTTCTAAAATTACATCGTTCTTATCGCTTTCTGCATTTCTTGTTCCTGGTTCAAAGTTTTTTGCTTCAGCTATTGCTACCCGGTTTGCTCCTGGTTCATTATTGATAAATAACGGTGTCACGATCATTTCGTCAGCGGCTTTTAACACGTCAAGTCCCGTAACCATGCTTCTGAAATTGTTCCATCCTGCGAGTATTACCTGTATAATGTGAACCACAAAAAATAACGTAAAAAGCAACGTTAAAATAAAGTGCTCAGCCCGTGCCCATTCGTATCCACCTAAAAGAGAACACAGTGATTGAAATTGTATAGGTTTATAAATAGAAAGGCCCGTTAGCACCGACCCAAGTCCCATGATGATCACCATCGTATAGGCAATTCGTTGTGCCGCGTTATATTTCTTTTGAGGGGGTAACGATTTTCGTACATGCAGATCATGCATTACAACCAGCAACGATTCTTTTAAAGATTTCCTGTTGGGCACAATCAATCGCCATTCGCCTGAAATAATAAGGTATAGTACATAAATAAAACCGTTTATGGCAAAAAGCCACATAAAAACAAAATGAATACTCATGCCCTCGGCAAGCCTGAAAGGGATGTGTAACGCTTTGTAAAAGGAATCGGGAAAAAATTTTAAAACTGTTTTATCACTCCAGCCAAGCCGGTAGACGCCATTAGCCCAATAAATTAACAAGCCACTCCAGATCATGATGGCGATCACCGGAAAATTTACCCAATGAAACCAGCGTATGGCTATTGGGTGTTTTTTAATGACTTTTTTCATTGCACCAAATTATCAATTTTTCGGGATTTTTCATTAGCAGCAAAGCAGGCAGGTTCAAACTAAGCGGTAAGTTAATAATATTTATTTCAATTTTAAAAGATTGTACCTGGCAACAATATTATAAAATGTTCCCGCTGCATGAATACTTTTTAGATTGCACTAACTTTGCTTTATATACGGATGAGTACATATTATGGTTGCCGGAGTTTTTTTTTATTTTGTTAATGCTTAACTGAAATTATGGGAGTATGGAGACAAATAGCTGAATATCTTTGGATCAAAAAAAGAGATCCTGATGCTCCGCATACAAAATGGATCGGTTATATGCATGGCATGAACCGAATTTCTATCCTTCTTTTTTTACTGGCGCTCATTATTATAATTATTCAACTGATAAGGAGATAACTCGGAAAGTTGAGCTGCAACGTTGACAGTCATCAGCCGTCGACCCTCAGTTTTGCGCCAATTGAAATTTAAATTATGAACGACCAGGAGACGGACGATGATATCGAAGAGCTTTTTGAAAGGCATTCAATCATTTGTGCCAAGGGGCAGGAGCCTTTACGGATTGATAAATTTTTAATGAACCGCATAGAAGGCGCCACCAGGAATAAGGTGCAGCAGGCAATAGAAGCTGAACGGGTTTTGGTAAATGAACACGCGGTAAAATCAAATTATAAGGTAAGGCCCGACGACAAAATTATCGTATACGATACCTACCTGCCGGAAACAACGGAGATCGTTGCTGAAAATATACCTTTCAAAATTGTGTATGAAGATGAAGATGTGATGGTGATTAATAAAGAAGCAGGGATGGTAGTACATCCCGGTAGCGGCAACCCGGGAGGTACCCTGGTGAATGCAGTTGCCTGGTATTTACAACAACAAAATCCCGGTATTAATGAAACGGAACTTGCCCGTTTTGGCCTGGTTCACCGGATTGATAAAAATACTACCGGGCTGTTAGTGATGGCCAAAACTCCACTGGCGATGACGAACCTGGCGAAGCAATTTTTTGATCATACAGTTTACCGGCGTTATGTCGCATTGGTTTGGGGCGATTTTGAGGAAGTTGAAGGAACCATACGTTCCCATGTAGGAAGACATCAGCGGTTTAGAAAATTATTTACCGCTTATCCTGATGGAGATCATGGCAAAGAAGCCATTACGCATTATAAGGTGATAGAAAATTTTAATTACGTAACGCTTGTAGAATGCAGGCTGGAAACCGGTCGCACTCACCAGATACGGGTTCACATGCAATCCATTGGTCATCCACTCTTTAATGATGATACGTATGGTGGCGACAGAATTGTAAAGGGAACTGTGTTTACGAAATACAAACAATTTGTAGAAAATTGTTTTGCGTTATGCCCAAGGCACGCACTGCACGCACAACAATTGGGGTTTACTCACCCGGTTACAAAAAAGGAGATGCATTTTGAAAGCGAATTGCCCGGAGATATGAAAGCAGTAATTGAAAAATGGCGGAGGTACAGTATGAGCAGGAATTTATAAATATAAATTGGCAATACTATGTGCCGCATCTGCAAAATCCGATAGTATTGTTAAAGGTGATAAAGATTCGCTGGTATTGCTTCCATTTAGAAGTACACGGGTTTTAAATCCTGCCGGGTTTTAAATTTCCTGTTACTATTTATAATCGCCGTCTTTCCCAATGATTTCTTTCAGCTTTGATATTTACATGTAACATTTCCTGTATGTTCTGGCATTTGCAAATTGAAATATTAAGCGGATATTTATAAAAACAAAATTGTTATGCAATCAACTGCTTACCGCCATTGCCGGATAAATTATTTGTCAAGTGTTTTGCTAGGTTTTGCGTTTATTATGCTGCTTGTTGTTTCAGCCGCTGGCCAGGCCAATAAGGGTAACGATGCAAAAGGGCCGTTGCGCCTGGGAATTATTGGCCTGGTACACGACCATGTACATGGCGCGTTTCAAAATATGCATAACCCGGATATTGAGATCGTGGGAATAGCGGAGCCCGACACAGCAGTGGTTGAGCGGTACGTAAAGCAGTATCATCTTAACCGCGATATAATTTACGCCACTGCGGAAGAAATGATAGCAAAAACAAAACCTGAAGCGGTTTCTGTTTTTACGCCCATCAGCGATCACATTAAAATAGTGAGGCTTTGCGCGCCACATCACATTGACGTGATGGTTGAAAAACCGCTTGCCATTAATTATGCCCAGGCGAAAGAAATGAAAGCGCTTGCGGAAAAATGGGGCATAAAAGTAATCACCAATTACGAAACTACCTGGTACCCGGTTACAAAAGATTCTTATGAAAAAATTATTGATGAAAAGCTCATCGGGGATATTCGTAAAATGGTAGTACACGACGGGCACCAGGGACCTGTTGAAATTGGCTGCAGCAAGGATTTTCTTAAATGGCTCACCGATCCGGTATTAAATGGCGGCGGCGCTATTACTGACTTTGGTTGTTATGGTACCGACCTTATCTCTTACCTTATGAAGGGAGAACGGCCGTTATCTGTTACCGCTGTTGCGCAACAGGTAAAACCCAAGCTGTATCCAAAAGTTGATGATGAAGCGACTATCATAGTTAGTTATCCCCGGGCGCAGGCGATACTTCAGGCATCGTGGAACTGGCCTTTTGGCAGAAAAGATATGGAAGTATATGGAAAGACAGGCTATATCATCACCCGGGATAATGTGCACATGCGGATGAAAACAAGTGAGAACTCCCCTGAACAATTGCTTTCGATTGATACGTCAAAAGCCATCGCGCAAAATCCATTTTCATTTCTCGCTTCAGTGATAAGGGGTACGTACCAACTCAGTCCCGGTGATCCTTCATCATTGGAACTTAATCTTGTTGCCATGGAAATTCTCGATGCTGCGGTGAGATCTTCTAAGGAAGGAAAAACAATTTATCTAAAGTAAAAAGCTAGTGTGATTGTTTACTCTTGGAAATTGCCAAAACACCAAAGTTTCCCAGGTATTAAAGATCCGGATGAAATTGATAAGTTTATAAAGGCACCTCAATATTTTTAATATTTCATCAATCCAATGTACCTTGTTAAGTTGTAATATCAAAAATGTGGATTAATTTTAATCATCAAAAATTATATAAATACAAAGGATAAAAAGGACGATATACTTCAAAAAATTCAATCAACAAATGATGAACAATTTATAGAAGAAGTGTATGAATTATTAAATCCAAATGAAGCCATTAAAGATATTCCTATAAGTGACCTGCCTGGTGATTTGCAGGTCAAAATAAAACGTGCATTAGATGATTATAGAAATGGAAGGTATGTTACTCATGAACAGAAGAAGATTAAGAGAACAAAAGATATTATCGTACGCAGGAATTATTAATACGACATTCAAAACGTATTACTGTTTATGGTAGTTATTAAATACATACCGGATATTGGTGTACACGAACATTCCCTGCATATTTGGATCACATACCTGTTTATGTTCGCCGGAAGATCCATTCCTCCTGGTTGTAAGCAAACCATTACTAATCTTTAAAATACTATAGGTACTGTAAAAATACCCGGACATATTTCCTGGTGGTTTTAGTGAAAACGATGTATCATTCGATAATATATAAGTTCCATCTTTCACTCCATTTGTAAAAAAATTGCCATCATTTTTAA
>JBDTOV010000042.1:0-36020 GCA_039933035.1 Ginsengibacter sp.
TCTATTAGACCCATCGTTCCTTCTATTAGACCCATCGTTCCTTCTATTAGACCCATCGTTCCTTCTATTAGACCCAATGTTCCTTCTAATAGACCCAACGTTCCTTCTGATAGACCCAACGTTCCCTCTTTTAGACCCAATGTTCCTTCTATTAGACCCAACGTTGACTCTTTTAGACCCATACAAAAGCCCGCCGTGATGGCAGTTTAGTAAACATGTTGAGCAGTTCATTATCACCAGGCAAGGGCGTTCCCGTTTTAATTTTTCTTATAATTCAATCGCCTCCATTTCGCCACCAAACCGGAAAAATGCAGGTAGTATTAAAAAGCCACTGTAAACCATTGACAACTACCGGTGTCGGCCAGAATGATCCTGTATTGTTTACATTAGTTTTGCTTAATTTTAATCGGTAATAAGCAGGATTAGATACAATATAACGAATCGATCCCCGTTTTAATTACCCAAAATGCGCACTGAACCTATCTATTTAAATGCTCATCCCCAGTATGATAATTTCCAGACTCACCAAAATAACCTGCCTGCTGATGTTACCTTTTTTTGGGATGGCGCAGTTTAGAAAATATTCCAATGAATTTTTAAATATTGGCGCGGGTGCCCGCGGATTGGGCATGGGTGCATCTGTTTCTGCATCGGTTAACGATGGCACAGCGGGGTACTGGAACCCGTCAGGTCTCACCACTGTCCAGGATAACCCTTCCATCAACCTGATGCATGCCAGCTATTTTGATAATATCGGAAAATATGATTACGGCAGTTTTGCCATCCCTATCAGCGATAATAACAGAACGCTTGGGTTTTCCATATTGCGATTTGCCGTTGATGATATTCCCAATACCTTATTTCTTGTGGAGCCTGATGGAAGTATTAATTATGGAAACATCACAACGTTTTCTTCGGCAGATTATGCATTTTTATTTTCTTTCGCCCAAAAAATACAAGACGATGATGATGTAAAAATGAGCTTTGGCGCCAATGCCAAAATAATTTATCGAAAGGTGGGCCATTTCGCTACAGCATGGGGTTTTGGCTTTGATGCAGGATTTAGAATGCAAAAAGACCGGTGGACACTGGGCATTGTAGCAAAGGACATCACCACCACTTTCAATGCATGGTCTTTCAGTTTTACTGAAAAGGAAAAACAGGTATTGTACCTTACGAAAAATGATATTCCTGTAAAATCCACCGAGTTAACTGCTCCGCGGCTTACTATAGGAAATTCGTATAATTTCCGCCTTGGTGAAACGGTTAATCTACTGGCGGAAGCCGATCTCGATTTTACATTTGATGGAAAAAGAAATACCGTAATTAGTGGAAACACGGTAAGTATTGATCCTCACCTGGGCCTGGAAGCTTCTATTAAGGATGTTTTTTTTGTAAGAGCAGGTATTTATAATTTTCAGCAGGCACTCGCAGATGGGGATACTACCAATCAAAAAAAAGTATGGATCTACCAGCCAAGCTTAGGCGCCGGGTTTAAAATTAAAAATGTGAGAATAGACTATGCATTCTCCAACCTGGCCAATCAATCGAATCCGTTATACACACATATTTTCTCTTTAAGATTTGACCTGGCTAAAAAAGAAAATTATTAAGGCTTCAAAAAATTACAATGAAAATAATCGTTCTCATTTCTTGCGTCTTCTTTTCAGCAGCGGTTTTTGCACAGCCATATAGTAATAGCTGGATTGATTATAACAAGACTTATTTCAAATTCAACATTGGTAATAATGGCCTTTTTCGCATACCACAATCCACACTCACTTCCATCGGGCTGGGTACTACCCCGGCGGAGCAATTTCAATTATGGAGAAACGGGGAGGAAGTAAGCTTGTACACATCCGTGGCCACAGGAGCCCTGGGCGCTTCGGGTTATATAGAATTTTGGGGATTGATGAATGACGGAAAAAAAGATACCAAATTATACCGGGATCCTGATTTCCAGCTTTCGGACCATTATAGTTTACAAACCGACACGGCTGCGTATTTTTTAACGGTTAGCCCTTCGGGCAATAACTTACGATTTATAAACAGTGCTAATAATATCTCCGGGAACACGCTTTCCCCTCAGCCTTATTTTATTAATACAAGAAGCAATTATTATAAAAATAAAATTAACCTGGGGTATGGCTTGCCACTCGGCGAATATGTATATTCCTCTTCTTACGATATTGGTGAAGGCTGGACCTCTAATGATGTCGCCCCTAACTTTGGACTTTCCTATCTTTTTGACAGCCTCAATATGTTTGCCGGCGGCCCTGCAGCTTCTTTCTATTTTGCCGTTGCGGGTAACGCAAACAATTCAAGAAATGTAAGAGTCAAGTTGTACAACAACGTAATTGATGACGAGTCCATGTCAAATTTTACCTATTTGAAAAAAACCGTTAGTAATCTACCGGCGGGTTATTTACCCAGCCCGGATCACCTGTTAATTTCTATAGAAAGTATATCCACAGTGGCCACTGACAGAATTGTCGTTTCCAAACTTGAATTAACCTATCCCAGCAAGTTTAATTTTAATAATAAGACAAATTTTTACTTCGAACTTCCCGCTACCGCTACGGGTAATTACCTGGTAATTGACAATTTTAATTATGGAAATACTGCCCCTGTTTTGCTTGACATCACTGCAAACAAAAGATATACAGGAGATGTAACGTCCATCCCCGGCAAAGTACAATTTGTACTTCCCCCCTCTTCCATTACGCTGAGAAAATTTGAACTGGCAAGCGAAAATTTATCTAACATAAATATTGTTAACTCAATAGTTCAAAAGAATTTTATAAATTATGGCCTTGCTGCAAACCAGGGAAATTATATTATTATAAGCAACCCAGCCCTGTACAACAATGGGTCGGGAGTAAATAACGTAGACCTGTACAGGACATACAGAAGTTCACCAGCCGGCGGCGGCTTCAATGCTAAAATATATGATATTAATCAACTGACAGATCAGTTTGCTTATGGAATTAAAAAGCATCCCGCTGCCATAAAAGATTTTCTCCAGTACGCTTCCAATACTTTTTCGGTAAAACCGCAATATGTTTTTCTCATTGGCAAAGGAATAACGTATAATGATTATGCTGTCAACCAAAGCAGCCCTTATGCGGATGCGTTAAACCTTGTTCCTACGTTTGGCAATCCTGCATCGGATATTTTGCTCTCGTCTTCTTACGGAAGTAATGTTCCGAACATTCCGATTGGAAGACTGTCTGCGATATCAGGTATTGAAGTTGGCAACTACCTGCAAAAAATGAAGGAATATGAAGAAGCACAGGCTTCAGGAACGCAAACACTAGATAGCAAGTTGTGGATGAAAAATGTAGTGCATGTAATCGGAGGCAGTGATAGCTCGGAAAACGATCTGTTTAAATTTTACATGAGTCAATACGGAAATGTAATTGCAGATACCTTGTATGGTGGCAATTTAACCACTTTCGCAAAATCTTCCAATTCCGCGGTCCAGTTAATTTCAGGGCAACGGCTTGAACAACTATTTAACCAGGGCATCAGCATATTATCTTATTTCGGACATTCATCCGCCAATACACTGGCATTCAATTTAAGTGATCCGACCGTTTACCAGAACCAGGGCCGGTATCCGTTCTTTTTTGTAAGTGGTTGTACGGCTGGCAACAATTATATTTATGATCCTTCAAGAATCAATCAAAATAATTTATCCATTTCAGAAAATTTCGTTCTTGCCGCTGAAAGGGGAAGTATAGCCTTCCTGGCAAGTTCTCATTTAGGCGTACCGCCCTATCTTTTTAATTATGATATTGAATTGTACCGGCAGATAGGCGTTTCTAATTATGGAAACACTATTGGCAACGACGTAAAAAATGTCATTTCCAAATTAGGAGGTGCCAATTACTCAATAGATTATCTTACCAGGTGCAATATGGAGGAACTGGCATTGCATGGCGATCCGGCCATAAAAATCAATCCCCATTCAAAGCCGGATTATGTTATAGAAGATCCCCAGGTAAAAGTAAATCCCGCTTTTATTTCAGTGGCTGAAAGTGAATTTACCCTGGATGCCAAAGCCTACAATATTGGAAAGGCCGTTAGTGATACCATTACTTTTGAAGTAAAAAGAACTTACCCCGGGGGAACCACCGACGTGTTGCTGCGCAAAAGAATACCTGGTATCCGGTTTGCAGATTCCTTAAGAATTCTGATTCCAATTATTGCTACCAGGGATAAAGGGCTTAATAAAATAACGGTAACCATAGACGTAGATAACGAAATAGATGAATTGTCAGAAAATAATAATAGTATAACCAAGGACGTATATATATTTGAAGATGATGCCAGCCCGGCCTACCCATATAATTTTGCAATAGTAAATACAGGGAACCAAAAACTGTATGCTTCCACAGCAAATCCGTTTAGCGTTGCTAAAGATTATGTGATGGAAATTGATACTACCTTGTTGTTTAATTCTGCTCATAAAGTAAGCAAAACGGTGAATTCGGCAGGTGGCGTTGTAGAGTTTGACCCCGGTTTCAGCTACAGGGATAGCACCGTTTACTATTGGCGCGTTGCCCCCAAACCTACTTCAGGTAATTTGACCGACTATCATTGGAACAATGCTTCATTCATTTACATGGCTAACAGTTCGGCAGGTTCGAATCAATCGCATTATTATCAGCATCTCTATTCTGATACACAAAACATTCAACTGGATAGTGCCAGGAAATGGACATTTTCAACGGTTGAGAATTACATCTTCGCCAATATGGGCGTATATCCTTCGGCCGTTACCGGCGGCGACGAAACAGCAGTTAACGTAAACGGAAGTAACGTGGCGTCAGCTTTTTGTCAATACCCTTCCATTATTTTTTCTGTAATTGATCCGTTAACGCTGAAACCCTGGTTAAATAATGCTTCCGGGCCGGGATTGTATGGAAGCGATGCTACGTGCCAGGCATCACGGCTTGGAAATTTTGAATTTGATAAACTAACCCGCAGCAGGAGAAAACAGGTAATGGACTTCATGGATTCTATCCCGGATAATTATATAGTGGTCGCCCGTTTTGAATCAGGCACAGACTCCACCAATAATACCTATGCATCAGAGTGGGCATCCGACTCGACCGCGTTCGGCGCTAATAATACCATGTACCACAGATTAAAATCACAGGGCTTTGTTTTAATTGATTCATTCTACCGGCCAAGAGCTTTTATATTTATGTATCAAAAAAATAATCCTTCATTTGGGCCACAGTTTGTTTTTTCCGATGGAATCTATGATAAGATCAGTTTGAGAAAAAATCAGAAAACGTATGATACGATAGGTTATATAACGTCTCCCAAATTTGGCCCTGCCGATCAGTGGAAAGAAATGCATTGGCGCGGAACCAGTCTTGAACCCAATTCCCCTGATAATCCAAAAGTGGAGATCATTGGTATAGATACCCTGGGCAATTCGACTACTTTATTTAATGTAGATAAAACCATGCAGGATGTTGACATCTCTTCAGTAAGTGCCAAAAAGTATCCGTTCATGCAGCTCAGAATGCGCAATGCAGATAGTATACAATTCACTCCGTACCAGCTTTCCTATTGGAGATTGAATTACAATGCAGCGCCGGAAGGAGCACTTACACCGAACCTGTATTTCATGACAAAGGACACCCTTGACCAGGGAGACATTTTGCACTTCGGCATTGCGTTCAAAAATATAAGTCTTCCTGCGTTTGACAGTATAAAAGTAAAGATTGCTGTAATCGATGCCAATAACGTTACACACCTGCTTCCTTTAAAGAGACAAAAACCATTGGTAAGCGGGGATACCATCTCCCTGAGATATGATATTGATACAAAAGCTTATCCCGGCGCTAACACCTTGTTGGTTGATTTTAACCCGGATAATGATCAGCCTGAACAATATCATTTTAATAATTTTCTTTACAGGAGTTTTTATGTAAAAGCTGATAAATTCAATCCATTACTGGATGTTACATTTGATGGAATACATATTCTGAACCGTGATATTGTTTCGGCACGACCGCACATCGTGGTTAAACTGAAAGATGAGAGCAAATTTCTCGGACTGAAAGACACTGCTCTGCTTAACGTTCAGATACAATTTCCTGATGGATCGTTAAGAACTTATAAGTTTGATAATGACACCATGCGTTTTACACCCGCAAACTTATCGGCAGGCGAAAATACCGCCACGATTGATCTTTCCCCGTTGCTTAGCGGAGATGATGCGGAATATGTACTGATCGTGTCAGGAAAGGATGTTGCAGGCAATACAGCCGGTAATTTGAATTATCATATTGATTTCAGGGTTATAAGCAAGCCGATGATCTCGAATTTACTGAACTATCCAAATCCATTTACAACATCTACTGCATTTGTATTTACCGTAACGGGTTCGGTAATTCCGCAAAATATAAGGATACAAATATTGACCATCACCGGTAAAATAATAAGAGAAATCACCAAAGATGAATTAGGTCCTTTGCATATTGGCAGAAACATTACAGAATTCAAATGGGATGGTTCGGATATGTATGGACAAAAAATTGCGAATGGTGTTTACCTGTACCGGGTACTCACGAACCTCAATGGCAAATCGCTCGATAAATTCAAAGATAATGGTGATGACACCGATAAATATTTTACCAAAGGTTACGGAAAAATGTATTTTATGCGATAGAAAAAACCCTTAAAAAAACATAAGCTACGGTTCGTTTTAACTTAAGATAATTGATACATCCCGGAATGAGACTATATTCTTTCCAACTTAATCCAGGATTCATTTGAAAAGTGTACCTTAAATTAAACTGTTATAATTCATTTGAAAACCAGGTCATCTCCCGGAGAAAAAATTAAAATATATTTTCCCCAGTTAGATTCTATAAGGGGAATGTCTTTCATTGCTATATTTTTATTTCATACGCTTCGCATTAATTATAACTATTTTTTTTTAGGAGATTTTATTGAATACCTGTTTAATAATTTGCCCCTGGCCATTGATGTATTTTTTATTTTATCGTCTTTCCTGCTTACTTACCTCGCTTTAAATGAATATAAAAAAAGAGGAAATTTTTCATTCCGGAATTATTTTACAAGAAGAGTATTGAGAATATGGCCGCTTTACTATTTCATCCTTATGCTTGCTTTTATACTGTTTCCCTTTGCAGCAAATTTGCTTCATTACAAAATGACTTTACCGGAGCCGGTATACTATATCTTTTTTATTGCTAATTTCTACACAATGAATCATGTGTTTTTTTTAAGACTGCTATGGACCATTTCTGTAGAAGAGCAATTCTATTTATTATGGGGATTTTGCCTGCGTTTCTTTCATAAAAATCTTCGTACCATAATCGTCCTTTTATTTGTAACCAGTATTGCGTTTTCCCTGTATGCCGAATTCAATGGCATAAAATATTATTTCAACACACTCACTTATTTGTTTGATTTTGCCAGTGGAGCCCTGGCAGCATTACTTATTTTTAGGAATAACAAAATTGTTACACAGTTTGGTAATCTTTCAAAAGCTGGATCCATTGCTTTCTATAGCTATTTGCCTTTACATTTTATCCTCTTTTATTTTTTAAATGATCATTCTACAGGAATCTCTAACGACCTGGTGGGTCTTTTATGCCGGTATGTGTTTATTCTTTATATAGCGCTCTTCATAATGGAGCAAATGATAAACGTTTCCCGGTCATCCATTTTGGAGAAAAACAGGTTTTTAATTTTCACCGGAAAAATATCCTATGGATTATATTGCTTTCACGGAATTACCATCATGAGTATAACTTTATTGATAGAACATTTCAATGTTGATATAAAGAACTGGATCGTGGTTCTTATTTATTTTACATTAAATTATGTCATTGCCACGGTAAGTTATTTTTATTTGGAATCGCCCTTTTTAAAACTAAAAGAAAAATGGAGACGCATATAAAATGAGCAACCTGCAATGTTGGTGTAAATTTTATTTATAACGCCAGGCCTGTATGAGAATTTATATAATAACTTAGCAGCCAAATGACAAAAAATATTTACGACGTAATCATTATAGGCGGTGGCCCCATCGGCCTCTCGTGTGGATTAGAAGCAAAGAAAGCTGGTTTACATTATTGCATCCTGGAAAAAGGAGTGCTGGTCAATTCTATTTATAATTACCCGGTGAACATGACATTTTTTAGCACAAGCGAACGGCTTGAAATTGGCAATGTTCCTTTTGTGAGCAATAATAATAAACCGACAAGAAGCGAAGCATTGGAATACTACCGAAGAGTAGTAACGTCTTTCGATCTCAAGATTCATCTTTTTGAAAAAGTATTGGAGGTAAAAAAAACATATAAACATTTTGCCATACAAACTTCTAAATCAACATATGAAACTGAAAACATAATAATTTCAACAGGCTTCTACGACATTCCCTATCTCTTACATGTAAAAGGAGAGGAATTGGAAAAAGTAAAGCACTATTATGATGACCCTCATTTTTATGCTTTCCAAAATGTATTGGTTGTTGGCGCTGCAAACTCCGCGATAGACGCAGCTTTGGAAACCTGGAGAAAAGGAGCGCATGTAACTATGGTAATCCGCGGAGATTCAATAAGTGACCGTGTAAAATACTGGGTAAAGCCTGATGTCGAGAACAGGGTAAAGGAAGGTTCAATTAAAGCCTACTTCCATTCCACCATTTCAGAAATAAGACTGCAGGAAGTGGACATCCAAACTCCGGATGGCATCATTACGATAGAAAATGACTGGGTGCTTTCCATGACCGGCTACCAACCAAATCTTACCTTTCTGCGGGATCTTGGCGTAGAACTTTCGGAGGATACCATTTGTAAGCCAACATACAGCGATGATAATTATGAAACTAATATGAACGGAATATACCTCGCAGGTGTGATTTGCGGCGGAATGAATACCCACCGTCTTTTCATAGAAAACTCAAGGGAACATTCGGAAAAAATAATTATTGATATCGCTAAAAAAAAGAAATACAAAACGGTGTAACACCCTCTTTAAACCCGCTGACTTTCCTCTCTTTGTATTATTTTTTTATACTTTTTTTCGCTAAACGAATATGTGAGATGCGTAGCCAGAAAACCACTGAGTATGGATAATCCTATTAGCAGGAATATTAAATTTTGACCCCCTGTTTCCCATGCGCTCGTAAACAGTTTAGTAAGAAAAAAAATCACCAGGAATGATACGATCGTCCATGCAATAGAGAAGTGTAGATAATATTTCCATCGCGGGCCGCTTTTTTGTTCCAGCCATTGGGTTATGAATCGCCTTTCAGCACCACTTATCATATTTGAAATTCTCCTTTCATATAAAATACACAATTACCCGCCATCATTACCCTGTCACCTTTTTGTTCACAATAAATTTTTCCACCGCGCTTTGAAAGTTGCAAGGCAGTCATCCTGGTTTTGTTTAGTTTGTTACTCCAGAAAGGAATCAATTGTGAATGGGCGGAGCCTGTTACCGGATCTTCATCTATGCCTGCTGAGGGAGCAAAAAACCTCGATACAAAATCCACTTCGGTTCCGGGAGCAGTTATTATGATTTTATAACCCGACTTTTTTATCAGTGAAAAATCGGGAACGCAATTACACACTGCTTCTTCATCAGGAAGTTCTACTAAAAGATCACGGTTTTTGTAAAGACCGGTAATATTTGCGCCGCCCAATGCATCTTTAAGATAAACCGGCGGATCGTGAAATTCATCCGGACGCCAGGAAGGAAAGTCCATCTCAATAAGACCGTCATTCCTGGTTACTTTTAAGATACCACTCTGTGAGTTGAATTTTATTTCGGGCTTATCAAAATCCAGGTAATTGAAAATTACATAAGCGGATGCCAGTGTTGCATGACCACATAAATTAATTTCTAACCCCGGAGTGAACCACCTTATGTCAAAATCAACATCCGCTGAATTTTTAACCGGCACAAAATAAACCGTTTCAGAAAGATTATTTTCAGATGCAATTTGTTGCATCAATTTTTCATCTATCCATTCTTCAAGCGGAACAACTGCTGCGGGATTGCCGGAGAAAAGCGTATCGGTAAAAGCATCAATTTGATAGAGTGTTTTTTTCATATGATTCTTTTAAAATTCCTGGGTCAAAAGCTTTTTTACAGGTTGTTGTTTCTGTTACACAGTAGTTTTTTTGTTGCTCATTGTCTATTGCCAGTTGAACTATTCCGCCATCATTTCCTTCGCAACGCTAACAATATCTTCCACATTGGGCTTACTGAAATAATCGCCATCACTGCCATAAGAAGCACGATGGTCTTTTGCAGTGATCGTACGGGGAGAAACATCGAGCCACTTATACCCTCCCTGCCCTTCCATTACTTTATTAAACATATAGGCCGCGGCGCCTCCGGGAACATCTTCATCAATAAACACTATTCGATTGGTCTTTTTTAAAGAATCTACAATAAGATGATTAATATCAAAAGGCAACAGAGTTTGTACATCTATTATTTCACAACTTATGTTTATTTCAGCTAAAGTCTCTGATGCTTCCTGTACAATGCGTAAGGTAGATCCGTAGGAAACCATGGTGATGTCGGTACCTTCTTTTATAACTTCTGGCATTCCTAACGGTATCGTATATGCGACTAAATTTGATGGTAGCTTTTCTTTGAGCCGATAGCCATTCAGGCATTCAATCACTAATGCAGGATCGTTGCTTTGTAACAGCGTGTTATACATACCCGCCGCCTGAACCATATTTCGCGGAACGCACACATACATACCGCGAAGCGCATTTATAATCATTCCCATAGGTGAGCCACTATGCCAGATCCCTTCAAGGCGATGACCACGTGTACGGATTATGAGGGGTACACTTTGTTGACCCATGGTACGAAAATGAGTGGTGCATACATCATCGCTGAGGGGTTGCAAACCATACAATAGATAGTCGAGATATTGTATTTCCGCTATAGGCCTGAGACCCCGCAATGCAAGACCTATGCCCTGCCCGACTATACTAAGTTCGCGGATACCGGTATCAAAAATTCTTCCCTCGCCATATTTTAGCTGGAGACCGCTAAATCCCTGGTTTACGTCTCCAATGTGACCGAGATCTTCACCAAACGCGATTACTTTGTCATTGCTTGCAAAAAGTTCGTCAAAATACCGGTTGAGCACCTCGTAACCATTCACCGTGCGGGCATCCGGTTTGTAAAAGGGTTTTATAGGATGAACTTTTAAAGCAGATTTCGGACCCTCGTTATAAAGATGCGAATTATAAATTTGCCTGTTTTCTTTTGCAAACGTATCATAATATTTCTGCAGGGGCGATGCTGTGGAAGGCGCTGCAATATCGATAGCCACAGACAACGTTTTCATGATATCACGACGTAACGGTTCGCGGTTAGCAGCCAGATCATCTATTAATTTTTGAAAAGAATCTCTTTTTGGTTGCGCATCCATCCCGCTTTTTAGCATACCTATCACGTCATTTACCTGGCTCCTGAGCGGGGCGATATATTGCTCCCAGGCATTTTGGCGGCTTTGCTTCACAAACACTTTCGCCTTCATTTCAATTTCCCGAAGTTCCGTATCATCCGAAAGCGCATTGGCAATAATCCATTCCCTCATTTGTTTTTTACACTCCCATTGTCGTTCCCAAACAAGCCTGTCATTTGTTTTATAGCGCTCCTGGCTCCCCGAAGTTGAGTGGCCCTGTGGCTGGGTCAATTCCTCTATATGAAACAATGCGGGCGTGTGCGTTTCACGAATATTTTTAATGGCAACCTCCAGCCCTTCGCACATACTCGCATAGTCCCATCCTTTCAGGTTATATATATTAATTCCATTACTGCCTTCCTCTTTTTGTAAACCACTCAACGCCTTCGATATAGAAGATTTTGTAGTTTGAAATTCTTTTGGAACGGATATACCATAACCATCATCCCATACAAATACGGCAAGTGGTATTTGCAGTACTCCTGCCGCATTCATCGTTTCCCAAAAATGCCCCTCAGACGTGGCGGACTCACCAATAGTACAAAAGCAAATTTCATTGCCATTTTCACTTAAACCCGTCAGTTCATGAAATTTATTTACCTCTCTAAAAATTTTGGATGCCAAAGCAAGACCCAGCGCACGGGGCATCTGGCCGGCGGTAGGAGCAATATCTGCGGATACATTTTTTAAATGAGCAAGTGGAAGCCAGTCCCCATTTTCGTCAACAAATTTTGTAGCAAAATGAGAATTCATTTGCCGCCCCGCACTGAAAGGATCGTGTGTTACATCAGGATCAGCGTACAATTGCGCAAAAAACTGTTCTACGGTAGCGAGTCCGCTTGCAAACATAAATGTCTGGTCCCGGTAATAGCCCGCTCTAAAATCCCCCGGCATAAAAAATTTTGCCATGGCCACCTGCGCAACCTCCTTTCCGCCCCCAAAAATCCCAAACTTCGCTTTACCCGTAAGCACTTCCTTTCTACCCAATACGCTTGCTTCACGGCTTTCACAAACAAAGCGATAGTCTTTTAAAACTTCTTCCTTAAATTTATCAAAAGATAAACTTTGAAGGAGCGTATCATCGGCAAGATAATTTCCATCCATATTAGCAAAAATATTAATTATGATTGATGATTGTTAAAAAAGTGGTAACCTGTTTACAATTTGCAACCTTTTCCTGCGTTTTAGTATCTTTGAAACTGTAATAAACTAGTTGTTAATGAAAAAAATATTTACAGGCCTCTGTGGTATTGCATTTGCCTTTACAGGAATTGCACAAACGCAGACGATAAGTCCTGTTCACAATGCCACTGCGCAAACTACTGTTATTCCTGCAACCGAAGCAACAAAAACTGACACGGAAACCATCAGCCTCCAGGAATCTGAATTTAATTTTGGCAAAATACCGCAGGGCAAGCCCGTTACCCACATTTTTGAATTTACAAACACCGGCACCGTTCCATTATCGCTTGACAACGTGCAGGCCAGTTGTGGTTGCACCACACCTGAATGGAATAAAGACGTGGTGGCACCAGGTGCCACTTCAAAAATCACTGTTGGCTACAATGCTCAAAACGAAGGCCCCTTTGCTAAACCGGTTACGATTACTTATAATGGAAATCAAGTTAAGCAAATTATTATAAAAGGAGAAGTCTGGAAAACGCCGGTAACTTCAGCTCCTGAAAACACATCAGTAAATTCTTTAAAAAACGAACAATAAATTAATAAAAAAAGTATTATGAAAAAATTACTATTAGCAGCTCTTGTTTTATCATCGACTACCTTATTCGCTCAAAAAAAAGCAGATGACGTTGCAAAGATTAATGTTGAAACTTTTGACCTTGGCAAGGTAAAGCAAAATGTGCCTGCGACAGCTACGTTTGTAGTTACCAATATCGGTACAGAGGATTTACTGATTGACCAGGCTAATCCTACTTGCGGGTGTACCATCTCTGATTATACCAAATCACCAATTGCGCCCGGAAAAACCGGCGTAATACATGCAACTTTCAACTCGGCAAATTTGGGTCACATCGATAAAACCCTGACTGTAAAATTTGCAGGAGCCGATGATATTAAATTTATAAAACTCACCGGGGACGTTCTTGAACCTGCTGCTTACGATAAAGCAGTTACAGACGGGGAAATTAAAAAAACTGATGCTGCCGTTTCTGAGACTTCAAAAAAAATAAAAAAAAGCTAAAAAAAGCGGTGAGTATTGACCAGTACATCTAAATCTTAAGAATAATTTTTTATAAATAAAAAGACCCTTGCCAATTGCAGGGGCTTTTTATTTACAAAAAATGGCAATCATTTTAGTAAATTGTTGCCTTAGGATATAAACCACTATTTTGTAAATATTTTTTACTTGTAAAAAAATAACAAATGAGCAGCCGCAGACGTTTTTTGCAAACATCAGGTATCATCAGTACAGGAATTTTAATGAAGCCATCCGGAGTTTTTGCATTTGCTCCTAAATCATTTGAAAGCAAAAGGCCTCCCGTTTCAGAAAGAAAATTTACCAGCAAAGCAGTTGAAGACACAATTTCAAGGGTAAAAAAAGAGATTGCCGATCCTGAATTGGCATGGTTGTTTGAAAATTGCTTTCCAAATACTTTGGATACGACGGTTGATTTTGAAATAATAAACAACAAGACGGATACCTATGTTATCACCGGTGATATTGATGCAATGTGGCTGCGTGATAGTACTGCACAGGTTTGGCCTTATTTATCATTGGTAAAAAAAGATGAACACCTGCAGGAATTAATAAAGGGTGTAATTAACAGGCAGGTGAAATGTATTCATCTCGATAGGTATGCGAATGCTTTTTATAAAGATGAAAACAAAATAAGCGAATGGAAAAGTGATCTTACAGAAATGAAACCGGGGATTCATGAGCGTAAATGGGAGATAGATTCTTTGTGCTATCCCGTTCGGCTTGCACATCAATACTGGAAACTTACGGGGGATGCAACACCATTTGACGCCGAATGGGAAGAGGCTATAGCACTGATTGTGAAGACTTTTAAAGAACAACAAAGAAAGAATGACAGTGGGCCATATACTTTTCAAAGAACTACTGCGTGGGCGACGGATGGTGTGCCATTGGGCGGCTATGGCTATCCTGTAAAGCCAGTGGGGTTAATCTGTTCCATGTTCAGGCCGAGCGATGATGCAACCATTTTCCCTTTTTTAGTTCCATCCAATTTCTTTGCCGTCGTATCATTAAAAAATGCTGCAGAAATGGTAAAATCAGTAAGGAATAATCCTGGTCTCGCGAATGAATGTATGCAACTGGCCAATGAAGTTGAAAAAGCTTTGCAGCAATATTCAATTATTAACCATGAAAAATCGGGTAAAATATATGCTTACGAGGTGAATGGTTTTGGAAGTTTTAATTTAATGGATGATGCAAATGTACCAAGTCTTTTATCATTGCCTTATTTGAATGCAGTAAAAACCAATGATCCGATTTATATCAATACAAGAAAGTTTGTCCTTTCTCCGGATAATCCATTTTTCTTTAAGGGTACAGCCGGCGAAGGTGTTGGGGGTCCCCATGCAGGAATTGATATGATATGGCCGCTAAGTATTATTATGCGGGGATTAACAAGTTCCGATAAGGAGGAAGTAAAAAAATGCCTACTGATGTTAAAAAAGTCCAATGCTGGAACCGGGTTTATGCATGAATCATTTAATAAAAATGAGGCAACCAAATTCTCCAGGAAATGGTTTGCGTGGGCCAATACGCTGTTTGGTGAGTTGATCCTGCACACGCATAATTTATATCCGGGACTATTATCCTGAGAGTCAACTGCGTGAATTTCTATACTGAAATTTTATTTAAAAAATTTAATATCACTGCAGATTCTTTAATTCGGTCAAAAGATTTTGTAAAACTTTTTTGGCATCGCCAAATAACATAGAAGTCCTGGGTTGAAAGAACAACTGATTTTCAATACCGGCATAGCCGGGTTTCATACTGCGTTTATTTACGATTACGGTTTTTGCCAGTTCCACTTCGAGCACAGGCATTCCGTATATTGGCGAAGAGGGATCATTTTTCGCTGCAGGATTTACCACATCATTCGCTCCTAAAATCAATACTACATCTGTAGTTTTAAATTCTTCATTGGCATCATCCATTTCCAACAATTTCTCATAACTGACATCTGCTTCGGCAAGTAACACATTCATGTGCCCGGGCATGCGGCCTGCCACAGGATGAATGGCATATTTCAATTCAACTCCTTTTTCTTCCAAAGCTTTTTCAAGTTCGTGGCAGGCATGCTGGGCCTGTGCTACAGCCAATCCATAACCCGGAACTATCAGCACTTTTTTAGCATACGCCATTACCATTGCAGCGTCGCTTATGGAAATTTCTTTGATATTTCCCGTTTGCCCTTTTGCGGCGGCAACCGCTTTTGCCCCTGCGCCAAAGGAACCTATCAACACATTTTTCAGGCTCCTGTTCATTGCCCGGCACATGAGAATCGTAAGCAATGTTCCTGCAGCGCCCACTAGAATTCCGCCGGTAAGCATTGCTTTGTTATTGTATAAAAAACCGCCGCAAGCCGCCGCTATTCCTGTAAAAGAATTCAACAAAGAAATAACTACCGGCATATCCGCACCACCTATGGGCAGCACAAAAAATACTCCATACAAAAGTGCCAGGGCTACCGTAAGGAAGAAAGGGATATTGGAAGCGCTTACATTAGTTTGATAGGTAAACACGGCTGCAACTAAAACTAAAGCGAAAATAATGAGGTTGAGCAGATGCTGGCCCTTAAAAGAAACGTCCCGCATCTTCCCATTCAACTTCCCCCACGCTATTACACTGCCTGCGAAAGAAATACTGCCAATAATTGTTCCTGCAATAATAGCCAGGAAATGGCCAACAGGTACTACCTCTGAAAACAGTGTGGAGCTACGTATCTTGAATGACTGGAATAAATAATCGAACTCTACAATAGATATCAGCGCAGCGCATGCGCCACCCATTCCATTAAAAAAGCTTACCAATTCGGGCATTGCCGTCATTTTCACCTTTTTTGCAGCGAGTGTGCCTATGACACTTCCAATAATGATAGCAGAAAAAATCCAGGGATAGTTCCCTAACCTTTCTCCATTATTTTCATATAAAAAAATAGTACCGCCAATGGCTATGAACATGCCGCCTGCTGCAATCAGGTTACCCCTTCTTGCCGTCAACGGATTAGATAACATTTTTAACCCGAGAATAAACGTCACTGAGGCTATGAGGTAACAAATTGATAAAATTCCCGGCATTGAATAGGTTTAGTAGTTTAGGGTTGTTGGTGAATCGTTTTATTATTTATGGATCATAGTTTATTGTTCATTGCGGATTGGCCATTGCTTATCTGCCACCGCTCATTTTTTCTTCTTAAACATTTCCAGCATTCTGTCTGTAACAACAAAGCCGCCTACAACATTCAATGTACCAAGAACTACTGCCAGGAAACCAAGAATTAGTGCCATATAATTTCCACTTTCTGCTTTTCCCATAACGATGATCGCACCAATTATTACTACTCCATGAATAGCATTGGCACCGCTCATCAGCGGCGTGTGTAATACGCTGGGCACTCTCCCTATAATTTCAATGCCTAAAAAAACCATGAGTGTAACAATATAGACCTGCTCTATATTTTCATGTAAAAAATTGATTATCGTCTGCATAAAATAATTTTAAATGTAATGTCCTTCTTCTGTGGAGGAGGGTTGAGATGCTGTCATGGCAACTTTTTCATTGACAATTGCTCCATCGTGTACCACGCAGGTACCTTTCACCAAATCATCATCAAAATTTAAATTTAGCTTCCCTTCTTTGTCTACAATCAGTTGTAGAAAATTAGTGATATTTTTTCCGTATAATTTGCTGGCATCCGAAGGCATAGACGCAGCCAGGTTAGAATCGCCTACTATACTTACTCCATTGTATTGTACGGTTTCTTCATTTTTTGTTGCAACCGTATTGCCCCCCGTTGCCGCCGCCAAATCTATAATAACAGATCCGTTCTTCATTGAATTCAACATTTCTTCTGTAATCAGCACAGGGGCAGCCCTTCCCTGTACCTGTGCGGTAGTAATTATAATATCCGATTTTGCGACACTCTCGGCAATACGCATTTTTTGTTTTTGCAAAAATTCTGCCGACTGCGTAACCGCGTAGCCTCCCGCCTTGCTCGCATCAGCAGCGCCTTCCACTTCTACAAATTTTGCACCCAGGCTCATTACTTCTTCTTTTACTGCCGGCCGCGTATCAAAAACTTCTACGACTGCTCCAAGTCTCCTTGCGGTCGCTATTGCCTGGAGACCGGCAACACCTGCACCGAGTATCAGTACTTTTGCGGGCCGAATACTTCCGGCGGCCGTCATGAACATGGGAAAATATCCTGGAAAAATATTAGCCGCAAGCAGTGCCGCTTTATAACCGGCAATATTCGCCTGGCTGCTCAACACATCCATACTTTGCGCCCTTGTAGTACGTGGAATCATATCAATGCTGAATACCGTAACACCCAGCTTCGCCAGGCTTTGCATCGCGTCCAGATTGTACAACGGCTGATAATTGCCAAGCAGAATTTTAGAAGATAACCGTTCAAATTCAGATGGATTTAAATTATTGATGCATAGGATAATATCCGCACCATCCATAACCTCCCGGCGCGGGACAACCTTTGCACCTGCTTCTTCGTATTTCCGATCAGAAGCAAATGCACTGTCACCGGCACCGATTTCAACTAATACATCCACTTGCATTTTTTTAAAAATTGCCAAATGCTCGGGCAAAATGGAGACTCTTGTTTCGGGTACGGATTCTTTTAAAACACCAATGATCATACTATAAAAATATCGTTCTAAGGTATCGAAAATTTAAAACCTTATTGTAAAATGTTGCTTTACTTTAAAATCCAGGCTAAAAAAAACAAGCCCGATAAAAAAAAGATCAATAGTTAACGTTACGGATGGATGCTCCTGTATTTGCTTCCACGCTTCTTCCATTCCTGTACTCCAATGTATGTCGTCAAAAACAAAAATAGAATCCTGCCTGGATTTTTTTAGTAAATGAAAAAAATAATCAAGCGTCGCGTTCTTTCGATGATTTCCATCAACAAAAACCAGCCCCGCTTTTTTAACCGCATTGATAGTATTTAAAAAAGTTTCATCAAAATTTCCCCGGATTAATTTTATATTTTTAAGTCCGGCTTTATTAAAATTTTCACCGGCAATTTTTGCGATTTCCTTTGACCCTTCAAAAGTATATATTTCGGCATTTTTATCAGCACAAGCTAAATAGCATGTTGTAATACCAAACGAAGTACCCAACTCAATAATAGTTTCAGCTTTGTAATATTTAGCGATTCTGAAAAGAAGTTTTGCAAATTTTTTATTCTTAAGGGAGGATTTTGCAATCGCATTTATTTTTCTTTTTCTATAAGGAATTACGGCCGAGCCTGCACCAAAATCTTCAATTTCAATAACAGTATTATCCTGGAGAAGCGCTTGTCGCAAAGGCTCTATTTGTTTATAACAATCATATGTTTTTTTATCATTTAAAACATGAATGATAAAATCAAAAACAAAAGGAGAATGAACCCCATGTCCCTTCCCGTTTTTAGCATGAATGTAATAGTGAAGGTATTTTTTGACAATTTGAAATCCGGAATACATTCGGGTTGTAATTAAGATACCGCTTGAATTTTTTCCCATACTTCAAATGTGTAAGGATAATTGTTTTTATCATCTGCCGGAAATGATAGTTCATTGGTAAGGATCCACTTATCTTTCTCAATTTCGGGATAAAACGTATCCCCGTCTATGGTAGCGTGTACTCTTGTTAAATATATCCGTGAAACTATATCCATTGTTTGTTTAAAAATTTCACCGCCGCCAATTATAAAAATTTCTTTGGCATCACTTTCTTTAGCCTTTTCAATGGCACTGGCAATATTATTAACTACGAAAATGCCCCCAGGATGCCAATCAGTTTTACCAGTTACGACAATATTTATTCTTCCCGGCAAAGCTTGCTGTAACGATTCATAACTTTTCCTTCCCATAATCACAGGCATTCCCCATGTTTTATTTTTAAAGTATGCAAAATCATTAGAAAGTTTCCAGGGCAATTCATTTTTGGAACCTATAACATTATTTTCTGAAGCGGCTACTATATGAGAGAGCATTTTTATTGATTTATTGGTTAACTGGTTAATTGGTTGTTTAGTTTATTGGTTTATTGGCAGATTACTGATCAGGGTGCCTTTTGTGAATTCCGGACAAATTTTATAAAATCATTTAGCATGATTAAAAAAAATTTGCACTGTTCGATTAATGGTTCGCATATTTCAGGCTCAATAAGTTTTCGCCTTAAGCATTTCGATAACTATGATTTCATTTCCTGAATTGAACCACGGGAATAAAAATAAAACTGTTTACTTTCTTTATAAAAATATCGTCCATATCCTTCTGAGAAATTTGCTCAAATTGAATCCGCAGCTCTCACCAACTGTTTTCCAATTGTATCTTTTTTAAAATAATCCCACTGAATAATTATGTGCCAAATATCATCTGAAAATTTCTCAGAGATTTTGTAAACTTCCAATTTCCCCAGCGCGAATTCCATGATAAATGATTTATTGACTAAGTGTTGATTATAAAAAACTCATGATCATTTACTAGGGCAACTATTTAACCAATTAATTATGAACTTTTCCTAAACAGCCACCGGCGCTTTTATTCCCGGATGACTCTGATAATTTAGCAATTCGAAATCTTCATAATTGAAATTAAAAATATCTTTTATAAAAGGGTTTATTTTCATTTCGGGAGGCGGAAAAGGTTTTCTCGTAAGTTGCAATGCGGCCTGTTCAAAATGATTTTTGTACAAATGAACATCGCCAAATGAATGTACAAATTCCCCCAATTCCATATCGCAAACCTGTGCGATCATCATGGTAAGTAAAGCATAGGAAGCAATATTAAAAGGCACTCCCAAAAATACGTCGGCACTTCTTTGGTATAACTGGCAGGAAAGTTTTCTTCTCTCCAATCCCTTTTCGCGGGAAGCGGGGGGTGAGGTGTAAAACTGGAACAAACAATGGCAAGGCATCAATTTCATTTCGGGTAATTCGGCAACATTCCACGCACTTATAATCATTCTCCTGCTGTCCGGATTTGTTTTCAATTGGTGAATCAATTCCGAAACCTGGTCAATAACTTTTCCATCGGCTCCTTCCCAGCTACGCCATTGCTTACCGTACACCGGGCCTAAATCTCCATTTTCATCCGCCCATTCATCCCATATTTTTACCCCATTTTCCCTGAGGTATTTAATGTTGGTATCGCCCTTTAAAAACCAGAGCAATTCATAAATGATACTCTTTACATGCAATTTTTTTGTAGTAACTAACGGAAATCCTTTTTCAAGATCGAAACGCATTTGATAACCAAATAAACTTCGGGTACCCGTTCCCGTACGGTCGCTTTTATCCGCACCTTCGTTTACTATTTTTTCCAAAAGATTACAATATTGCTCCATGTGTGCAAGTTAATTAAAACCTCACAGGTTTTGAAAGCCTGTGAAATTTGGAGCATTAACTTTTAGGAAGTCCGGTAGTTTTCAAAAGCTGGTTTTACAGTTCATTAAAGAATCTATAGATGAAGGGCTGCGGGATGGAAGCGGTAGCCCGTATCCGGCGCAGGCGGAACGGACTACAAGCGAACAGCCCGTACCATTGCCGAATAAAGGGCTGGACGATGACAGCCCCAAATTTTACAGGTTGCAATGGGACTGGCTTGCAACCCAAACTATCTTATCTTTGCAGGTCATTTTAGAAACATGAGTAAAAAAGGAAAGGTTTTAATGGCGATGAGCGGCGGGATTGATAGTACTGTTGCAGCTCTTATGTTGCATCATGAAGGATATGATGTAGTGGGCATTACTATGAAAACCTGGGATTATGCAACCAGCAGCGGGCACAATAGTAAGGAAACCGGCTGCTGTAATCTTGATAGTTTCAATGATGCGCGGGCTGCTGCGGTGCAACATGGATTCCCTCATTTTATTTTAGATATCCGCGAAGAATTTGGCGATTTTGTTATAGATAATTTTGTGGAAGAATACATAGCAGGGCGCACGCCTAATCCCTGTGTTATGTGCAATACCCACATAAAATGGCGCGCATTATTAAAAAGGGCGAATGCTTTGGGATGTGATTTTATCGCTACTGGTCATTATGCGCAAATTCACAAACATAGTAACGATAGGTATTTTATAAGAAAAGGTGTTGATGAAACAAAGGATCAAAGCTATGTGCTTTGGGGCTTACAGCAGGATTTGCTCAGCCGTACTTTATTACCATTGGGTACTTATCGTAAAACAGAGATCAGGCAAATGGCACATGATTTGGGTTACCCGGAATTGGCCAAAAAAAATGAAAGCTATGAAATTTGTTTTGTGCCGGATAATGATTATAGGGGGTTTTTAAAAAGAAAAGTTGAAGGGCTGGAAGAAAAAGTTTCGGGAGGCTTTTTTGTTGATCAATCCGGTAAAATCTTAGGGCCACACAAAGGCTATCCATTTTATACCGTCGGGCAACGCAAAGGTCTTGATATTGCGCTGGGGAAACCTGCTTTTGTTACAGAAATTATTCCTGAAACAAATACAATTGTGTTGGGAGATGAAGAAGACCTGAACAAAAACGACATGCAGGTATCCGGTATCAACTGGATAAAATATGATGGTATCTCAGATGGAACGGAAGTGGTAACCAAAATCAGGTATAAAGATAAAGGGGCACTTTCCAATCTTTTTTTATACGAAAAAGGGGTACAGGTCCGTTTCTATGAAGATGTAAAAGGCATTGCGCCGGGACAGAGTGCTGTATTTTACGAAGGTGATGATGTAATTGGCGGGGGAATTATTCAAAGGAATAGTCCCTTCGTGAAAGGTTGATGGTTGGGTTAAAACTCTTCAATAGTTTGTATGACTAAATATGGTATTGGCTTGTTTTTTATTTCCCTGTTTTTTGTTTCGTGCAAAAAAGAAACAACAAACTTTACTTCGGAATCCGTCACTGATTATTACCCAATGCAGGTTGGAAATTATATTACTTACCAACTCGATTCAACTATCTTTCTGCCCTTTGGAGCAAGAGATACGGTAATCAGTTACCAGGTACAGGATAGAGTGGATGCGCAAATCACAGATAACATTGGGCGCCCGGCATACCGTATCATCCGGTACATCCGCCAGGATACTTCTGAAGCCTGGGCGCCCAACAACACATTCATGGTAGTTCCTACAGCAAATTCAATTGAATATATAGAAAATAACCTGCGCTTTTTAAAATTGGAAATGCCCGTCAAACAGGATTTTTCATGGAAGGGCAATTCTTATATTGATACTTATTCCATTAATTCCGATTTACAATATCTCGATGATTGGGATTATACCTATGATAGCCTGGATGTGCCACTTACCATTAATTCGATTATTATCGACAGTACCATAACGGTAACAGAAAGGGATGAATTTTTAGGGCAAGATCCTTCCATTCCCGGAACTCAATATGCTGAAAAAACGTATGCCATAGAAAAATACGGAAAAGGAATTGGTTTAATTTACCGTGAGTTCCTTCATTGGGAATACCAGGGAAGTCAAAACGGAGTTCCGGGTTATTATGCCGGCTATGGCGTAAAACTTACTATAACTAATCATAACTAAATTTCGGGGAATTAAAGACAGACTAAAAGGCAAAACCATAAGATTTTTACAATTTTGCACCAATTCTCTTTATGAAAAAAGTTTACGTTCTATTTATTTTATTTGCTTTTTTGACGTTTCCTGTTTTTGCCCAGTTTTCAAAATATATAGTAGGTTTTAAAGACAAGGCGGGTACTCCATTTTCATTAAACAATCCTTCCGCATTTTTATCTTTAAAAGCAATTGAAAGAAGAAAAAAACAAAATATTGCTATTGATGAAACAGATCTGCCCATTACGCCGCGCTACATCGATAGTATTCGTTTAGCCGGCAACGTTACTATATTGGACAATTCAAAATGGCTGAACCAGGTTTGTATACAAACCAATGATGTCGCTGCTTTGGCGAAAATAAACAGCTTCCCTTTTGTCATAACTTCGCAACCGGTTATGAAACCTGTAGGATTACAGTCACCGGGCAACAATAAATTCAATGAGCAAATTGATTCAATCGCATCTCCAACTAATGTAAACAATATTGAAAATTTTTATAACTACGGAAATTCTTATGCACAGATTCACATTCATGAGGGCGAATATCTTCACGATAAAGGATTTCATGGCGAAGGTATGTCGGTAGCTATTTTGGACGCCGGCTTTTATCATTACCTGAACCTGCCGGCCTTTGACAGCGTTAGAAACCATAACCAGGTGAAAGAAACTTACGATTATGTGGCCAATGAGCCCAGTGTAAATGAAGATCATTTGCATGGTATGGAGTGTTTTTCAATAATGGCTGGGAATATCCCGGGGAAATTGGTAGGGAGTAGCCCGGGGGCTAATTATTATTTATACAGAACGGAAGATGCCACCACTGAATCGTTGGTGGAAGAGCAATACTGGGCTGCTGCGGCAGAAAGAGCAGATAGCATCGGGGTTGAAGTGATTTCCACTTCCCTGGGGTACAATCAATTTGATAACCCGGATTTCAATCACACGTATGCAGATATGGATGGTAATACAACCATTGCAGCAAGGGCTGCAGATTTTGCTGCAAAAAAAGGAATGATTGTAGTGGTATCTGCCGGTAATGACGGAAGCTCTGCCTGGCATTATATTGACACTCCTGCTGACGCGGACAGTGTTGTAGCCGTTGGCGCTGTTAACTCATCGGGTATCGTGGGAACCTTTAGCAGTTATGGTCCTTCAAGTGATGGACAGGTAAAACCAGCAGTCGCATCGGTAGGTGTAGGAACCGCAATATCATCTACAAACGGAACAGTAATCACCGGAAACGGAACTTCATTTGCCACACCAAATATGGCTGGTCTCATAACTTGCCTCTGGCAGGCATTTCCTGATTTTACAAACATGGAAATTATCCAGGCTGTGAAAAAAAGCAGCAGTATGTATAATGCCCCGGATAATCGCATCGGTTATGGCATTCCAAATTTTCATACAGCTTTTGATGATCTTACCCAACAGCGGATATTACGTGACATCAATGCTATTTTAGATAGCAATTTTATTAAAGTTTTTCCAAATCCATTTACAACTAATTTCAATGTTGCGATAAAACCACCACATACAGCGTTGGGAACTTTTCATTTATACGATGCAGCAGGGAGATTATATTTTAACAAACAAGTATTGCTCCAGGCAGGCCAAAATCAGTTAATACAATTTAATAGCCTTCAGCCTTTGCAGAGAGGCGTTTATATGCTCAGGTTCAGCGACGGGCAAAGCAAAAAAAGCTTCAAATTGGCACGGCAATAAATTACCCTCAACTTTTTTTGAACAGTGCTACAAACAGAGTGTCTGCCTGTATTTTATAACCTTTTAAATATTCCATCTTGATTAAACTTACCGGGAGTTTCTGTTGAATAAAAACAACATTCTCTTCGTTTTCTTTCGCAAAAACCGAACAGGTAATGTATAATAAATAGCCACCAGATTTTAAATGCAAAAAAGAATTCTCAATAATTTTCTTTTGAAGAGATGCGTAGGTATCTATATCATTTTGTCGAAAAAAAATAAGCTGTTCAGGGGTTCTTGCCCACGTACCTGAACCGGTACATGGGACATCTGCAATGATTAAATCAACGTTATGCTCAATGCCGGCTGATGTATTTTCCAAATCAATTACAGCACACTTGTAATTTGTAATGCCGGCTTTGCTAAAACGGAGCCTTAAATTATCAAGGATATTTTTTCGTTTATCACTTACCGTTAAATTTATATTCTTAAAAATATCAAATGCAAGAATTGACTTCCCTCCGCTTCCGCCGCAGCAATCCCAAATTTCTATTTCAGCATCATTATTTTTTATAATGGGATTCAAAAGTTCTAAAGTTCTCAGCGAATTATAATCCTGCACTATAGCCTCTTTATCAATATTAACTATGTCACTTACTTTTTCGGTATTTGAAAAGGAGAGACAAATCTCATTAAATTCTTCAAACGATACATTGGCTTTTTTTATTTTACCAATTACAATGTCTTTATAGCCAGGTCTTATTCTGATAAACAATTTTGGCTGAATTAAAAAGGACAGACTGAAAGACCGAATGTCTATTTCGCTGCTTAATTCACCAGGAAATGGAAATAATTTTTCTGCATTAAATTCGTTCCGTACAATGGAAAGCTTGTCGTATAAAGGCGAGGAAACAACAGAATTCCATGCAGGTTTAAAAAATTCGAGCAGCAAAGAAGGATTGTTTTGACATACGAAAGTTGATACCAGGAACTTTTCTGTTTGATTGGTTACCTTCATAACGCCGTGCCCTAATCGAAAATAATTGTAGCACAAAGAAGATATTGTTTTTCTATCTTTTGATCCGTGTTTTTTATTTAATGAAAAATATTTTTTTAGAAAAAGATGGAAAGGTTCATTTCCTTTGTATGAGGAAACAATAGTATCGGCGTATTGTAAGTACCTGTGGAAATGGTTTCCCTTACCTGAAGAAGATAGTGTTCCGCCTGT
This sequence comes from Ginsengibacter sp., assembly GCA_039933035.1. GTDB lineage: Bacteria > Bacteroidota > Bacteroidia > Chitinophagales > Chitinophagaceae > Ginsengibacter. Next base: position 26,211 of record JBDTOV010000042.1, read on the forward strand.
TTGCATCATCTTTTTGAAAAAATTATTTCAATCCATTCAACTCACAGCTCAAGCAAAGCTTTTAGCGGATCTTTTCCAAATAGAAGCTGGGCAGGATTTTCAAGCATTTCTTTCACACGTACAAGGAAGCTTACAGATTCGCGACCATCAACAATACGGTGGTCATAGCTTACGGCCAAATACATCATTGGCCTGATCACTACCTGGCCTTTCATAGCTATCGGGCGCTCAACAATATTATGCATACCCAGTATGGCGCTTTGCGGAATATTAATAATCGGTGTGCTCATTAATGAACCAAAAATGCCACCATTTGTTATGGTAAAGGTACCCCCGGTCATTTCTTCGATGGTGAGTTTGCTTTCTTTTGCTTTTGTAGCAAGCTGAACAACTTCTTTTTCAATTTCCGCCATACCCAGGCTTTCAGCATTTCTTATAACCGGCACTACCAGTCCTTTAGGTGATGAAACCGCAATAGAAATATCGCAATAATCATGGTAAATAATATTTTCACCGTCAATTCGTGCGTTTACAGCAGGCCATTCCTGCAGGGCAAAACAGCAGGCTTTTGTAAAGAAACTCATGAAGCCAAGATTTACTTCGTGATGTTTTTTAAAAACCTCCTTATATTTTGATCTCAAATCCATAATAGCACTCATATCTACTTCGTTAAAAGTAGTAAGCATCGCTGTAGAATTTTTGGCCTCCACCAGCCTGCGGCTAATTGTCTTGCGGAGGTTGCTCATTTTTTCAGTTTTCTCTTCCCGGCTGAAAAGCTCCTGACCGGCTCTCCTTCCCGGATGAGTAAGGGCTTCAAGCACATCATGCTTCAATATCCTGCCATTCGAGCCGGTAGGAATCACATTCTTTGCATCTACTTTTTTATCTGCTAAAATCGCTGCAGCAACAGGAGTTGCTTTTAAATTGTTACTGTAAGCGGGAGGAGCTTCTTCTTTTTTTCTATCTCCAGATCCAGGCTTTTTATCAGCAACAACTTTTTGAGTTGATTGAGTTTGATCCCCCCGGGACAGTTTTTTTTCTGTCACAATATCCCTGGCAGCCGCAACAGGTTTTTCCGCAGTATTGTCTATTGTACAGGCTACATCACCTATTTTTAGCGTATCATTTTCTTTAGCAATTGTATGCAAAATTCCGGCCTGCTCGGCATTGATCTCAAACGTTGCCTTTTCACTTTCCAATTCCGCGATTACTTCGTCCCTGTCAACCCAACCACCATCTTTTTTCATCCATTTGGTAAGGGTTACTTCGTTAATGCTTTCTCCAACCGAAGGCACTTTAATTTCTATCGACATGTATTTTTTTTAAGAATTACAAACCTAAGCTAAAATGAGAAATACACAAGCGGGGGTTCATGCATCATAAAGAGAACGCTGTATCAATAATTTCAACCTGTTCCTTCGAATGCACCTTTGAAAATCCGGTAGCAGTGGCAGCACTGGGGGGACGGCTGACTACCCCATAATTGATTGAAGTGAGATACATCCTCAGAAATGAAGCTGCGCCCATGTTTAAAGGCTCTTCCTGCGTCCAGTACCAAATGGCTTTACCATATTTTTTATATAGTTTTTCAATTTGTTTTATGGGTAAAGGATATACTTGCTCTAACCTTATTATCGCTACATCACTCCTGTTATCCTTTTCTTTTTTTTCCAGGAGGTCAAAATAAATTTTACCGCTACAAAACAGCACTTTTGTAATTGATTTGGCATCTTTTACAGAAGAATCATCAATAGTTTCTTTAAATCCTCCCGAAGTAAATTCATCAATCCTGCTGTAACTTTTCGGGTGCCTGAGATTTGCCTTCGGGGAAAAATTGATCAATGGTTTCCGGAAGGGCCAGGAAATTTGCCGCCTGAAACAATGAAATAAATTTGCCGAAGTAGTGATATTGGTAACAACCATATTCAGCTCCGCACACATTTGCAGAAACCTTTCCATCCTGCCACTGCTATGCTCGGGTCCCTGGCCTTCATATCCGTGGGGCAATAAGAGAACAACGCCATTCATTCTCCGCCACTTCTGTTCCGAACATGAAATAAACTGGTCTGTTATAGTTTGTGCCCCATTAGCAAAATCTCCAAATTGGGCTTCCCAAATTACCAATGCATTGGGGTTTGCCATGGCGTATCCATATTCGAAACCCAGTACAGCATATTCACTTAGCAGAGAATTGTAGATTCTGAAATGTCCCTGTTTGTATTCTATATGACTTAGCCTGTTATAATACTCATCAGTATTTTCGTCTCTTAAAATTGCGTGACGGTGACTGAAAGTTCCTCGTTTTACATCCTGTCCGCTCATACGAACATCTTTACCGTCCAGTAATATGCTCGCATAAGAAATCAATTCGCCGGTGGCCCAGTCAAGTTTACCTTCTTCTTTATATAATTTTACCTTATCCTGTAGAATTTTTTCAACTTTTCTCAAAGGCTTGAAACCTTCGGGCATTTTCATGATTGCGTTAAAAAGTTTTCCAACTTCCTCTTTGGTGATTGCTGTGATGGGAGATGCATCGAAATCTTCCGCGGTTGCTTTGCGCAAGTTTTGCCACCATAGTTCAGGTGTTTGATAATTGTAGGGAAGGGGATGTTGCTTTATATCATCCAGGCGTTCCTGGAGGTCACTCCAGAATTTTTTTTCCATTTCTTTCGCCAATGCCGCAGTGGCATCGTCACCATGCATTGTCAACGATTTCACGTACACTTCCCTCGGATTGGGATGTTTATCAATTAAAGCATATAAGCCCGGTTGTGTAAATTTTGGATCATCGCCTTCATTGTGCCCGTGCTTACGGTAACAAACCATGTCGATAAAAATATCACTATTGAATTCCTGCCTGTATAACATGGCAATTTGTGAAATTTTTACGACAGCTTCCACGTCATCTCCATTTACATGAAACACAGGTGCTTGCACCATTGAGGCAATGGAAGTGCAATAATCCGACGTCCGGGCATCATCAAAATCAGTAGTAAAGCCAATCTGGTTATTGATCACAAAATGCAACGTACCTCCTGTGGAGTAACCTTTTAGGCCGCTCATTTGGAGTACTTCATATACGATCCCCTGGCCGGCTAATGAAGAATCTCCATGTATAAGTATCGGTAATATTTTATCGTAATCACTATCATAAATAACATCCGCTTTACTCCTGGAAAAGCCAATAACTACCGGATCCACGGCCTCCAGGTGTGAAGGATTTGGCGCAAGTTTTAAATGAACTTTTTTGCCTGCGGTGCTTTCAATTTCGCTGCTATAACCCATGTGGTATTTTACATCTCCGCTTCCCATAGTGGTATCCGGTACTGAATTTCCTTCAAATTCTGTAAATATCTGTTCATATGTTTTCCCCATAATGTTCGCCAGGATATTGAGCCTTCCCCGATGTGCCATCCCGATGACAACTTCCTGGACACTATTGTCTGATGCAGTATTAATAATGGCATCCAATGCAGGAATGGTACTTTCTCCCCCCTCAAGCGAAAATCTTTTTTGGCCAACATATTTTGTGTGAAGAAATTTTTCAAACATGACGCCTTCATTCAATTTTTGAAGAATTCTTTTTTTTTCTTCCAATGAAACGGGTTGCTGCATTTTGTTTTCTACTGCATCAATTATCCATTCAATTTTTTTATTGTCATTCAGCGAGTCAAACTCCGTTCCCAAAGATTGCGTATAGCATTTTTCCAGGTGGGCGATAATCGTTTGAAGGCTTGTTTTTCCAAGCCCGACAAATTTTCCTGCATAGAATTCTGTGGCGAGTTCATTTTCGTCAAGTCCGAAATACTTTAAATCGAGATTGGCACGTCGGTCTTTTCTTTCTCTTATAGGGTTGGTCTTTGCTATTAAATGCCCTTTATCGCGATATGCCAAAATAAGTTGGTATACCGCAAATTCTTTATCAAGTTGGCCGGTGGGCAAAGCAACCGAAGTAATTGCGGAACCATTAACTTTTCCATTATTAGTTGAAACCGCAAAATCAAATCCTTCAAAAAATTTTCTTAGTTCAGTATCAACACTGGAAGGATCTTTTACAAAATCACTATATAAATTTTCAATGTAGGCAGGATGAGCACTGGTTATAAAGGAGAAATCTTTCATGGCAAATGGGAATTTTTACAAATTCTATGCGGGATATTAGAATTACGTTTTGAAGCAACCTACCTTGTAATAGAATTTTTATGTAAATATCGTGAGTTTTACTATATTTTTTTATTGCAAAGAGCAATAAATTATTTAATTTTTTTGAATGATAAGCAAAACAAAGATTGCACACTTGTTTTGTACAGCAAAAAAATTAGAAAGAAAAACCCAAAATAATTAGAAAGATTGCTTTTTCTTGCATTAGAAATCCTATCTTTGCGACCCAAAAAATTATTTAATGGCAAACCATTCAGCAACAAAGAAAGATATGCGTCAGAGCCGTAAGCGTAATGAGCGTAACCGCTATCACGGTAAGACTACTCGTAATGCTATACGGGATTTAAAAGCAATTGACACCAAAACTGCGGCTTCAGAAAAATTACCCCAGATATCTTCTATGATTGATAAGTTAGCAAAACGTGGAATAATACATAAAAACAAGGCAGCAAACTTAAAAAGCAAGCTTACAAGAGGCGTGCAATCAATGGAAAAATAAAAAATTACCGATATTGACACCGATACCTGTTGCTGACTGCAACAGGTTTTTTTATTTGGAGAAATTCAATTTCAAAGCCAACAAGCAATGAAGGCTTTATTGCCTGGAACTTTTTTGATGCTGTACGTTTATAAAAAAGAAGGTTATCGTGATTACCGGTAGAACCAAATCGCCGAACAACTATTAAAGACGATACGGTTCTGTGGCAAAAAATACAGCCAAAAAAATAAAGGGTCCGTTAGCTTATAATGCGGCTGCCCTGCTTAACTATATTTATAGAAAATTACCTTATTAAGAGCCAGCGCATTTACGATATCCCGTGTATCGCATAGACAAAGAGTTATAACGGTTTTTCTTTTTTTTCACAAAGAAAAATACCTTAATTTTGCAGCCCAAATTAAAATTATTTATTCACCTGCTGTTGTAAAACGGCAAAAAACAAGGGAAATGCAGAATTACGAATTGATGGTGATTTTTACCCCTGTGCTTTCTGAGGAAGAATACAAAGCTGCTCAGAAAAAATTCACTTCATTCCTTACTGAGAATGAAGGACAGGCTGTGCACGAAAATGCCTGGGGACTAAAATCACTGGCGTATCCGATCCAGAAAAAAACTACGGGTTTATACTGGGTGCTGGAATACCGGGCGCCATCCGACTTCAATGAGAAGCTGAATGTTCAGCTTCTGCGTGACGAATCAGTTATCCGTCATATGTTTACTGCACTCGATAAATACGCCGTCGAGTACAATGCGAAAAAGAGAAGTGGCGTAGCATCACGAACCGAAAAAGCGGAGGTATAAAATGGCTAAAGCAAATGAAATAAAATATCTCACAGCTATCAAAGCTGAAAAACGGCCCAAAAAATATTGCCGTTTCAAAAAATTGGGCATCCGTTATATAGATTATAAAGATGCAGACTTTTTGAAAAAATTTCTTAACGAGCAGGGCAAATTGCTGCCGCGCCGCATCACGGGCAATTCACTTAAATACCAGCGTAAAGTAAGTGATGCAGTAAAAAAAGCGCGACAGATGGCAATATTGCCGTACGTAACTGATCTTTTAAAATAAGGGGGTAATTATGCAGGTAATATTAATACAGGATGTAAACAATCTGGGCGGTGCCCATGAACTGGTAACGGTAAAAAATGGCTATGGCCGTAACTTTTTAATACCCTCCAAATTGGCCGTGGAAGCCAATTCTTCTAACTTAAAGCAGTTGGAAGAGAAAAGAAAACAGTTTGCAAAAAAGGAAGAGAAGTTGCTTGCTGAATTCAACAGCGTGGTAAGCGTGTTACAGGAATCTGCTTTAAAAATAGGTGCAAAGACAGGAACTAGTGGCAAAATTTTTGGTAGTGTTACTTCCGTTCAGATAGCAAGGGCTATCCGTGAGCAGAAAGGATATGAAATTGACCGTCGTCGTATCCAAATAATTGATGAGGTAAAAGAATTAGGAAATTATAAAGCAAAAATTGATTTTGGAAAGGGACAGGAAGTAGAAGTTGATTTTGAAGTCATAGCGGAATAGTTTTTTTTATAAAATAATTAAACCCCGCTTCCCGAAGCGGGGTTTTTTATTTTACCAATATAACTTGATTAGTAACCATAATGCTAATTAACCAAGGGCCAAAGTAACTTAATAGCAATAAGAATAGGATTTTATCAAAATAATTAAACAATTTTTTTTGGTTTAAGATGATATTTAAAAGAAATGACTATCTTTATAATCGTTAATGGGTTTAGTTTGTTTTTCTTTTGGCTGATGTTTCACTCTTTTCCAGGTTTCTTCAGTTCATTGTAGCTGCTAATTCATTAATTGAATTTTCAAATTTATTTAAAAAAAAGTTTTTACAATGAACATTTATGTAGGTAATCTCAGTTGGTCAATGACTGATGATGATTTAAGCAACTTATTCAGCCAATATGGTACTGTTTCAAGTGCAAAAATTCTTAAAGAAAAAAATACAGGGCGCAGCAAAGGTTTTGGTTTTGTTGAAATGGAAGACGATGAAGCAGCGAAAACTGCCATTGCTACATTAAATGAAAGCGAAGTGCAGGGCCGCAAACTGATCGTTAATGAGTCTCAACCTCGCCCCGAAGGTGGCGGTGGTTATAAGAAAAGCGGTGGCGGTGGCTACGGCGGCGGAAGAAGCAGCGGCGGTGGTTATGGCGGCGGCGGAAGAAGCAGTGGCGGCGGCTACGGAAGTGGTGGAGGCGGCGGCTACAAGAAAAGCGGTGGCAGTGGCTACGGCGGTGGAAGCAGGAGCGGTGGCGGTGGCGGATATAATAAAGATTATTGATACTTCAACATACCGAATTTGCAAAATCCTTTTCATTTATTTGAAAGGGATTTTTTTATATTTTAATGGCAAAGATTCTGCAGTTCACCAATTCCGAAGTCTATCCCAATTAATATTTGGCCGAAAAGTCCAGCTATAAATCATAGTGGATTATTCAGATTAAAAATATCTTCCGGGGTTTTTTTAAAAATACCAGTAAAACTCCTACATGATAAAGAATTATTCTTTTTCTTTTGGATGCAGGTTGTACCCGGCCAGGTAGAAAAAATAAATAGTCCAGGATTGCCATTTCCTGCCAAAATATATCTTAAAAGGGCCATGTATCTTTTTGCGCTCGCCATCCTTGAAGATCATATCGTATTGAATTTTCCCTTCACTGAAGCCCATTCCCGATGGCCCATTTTCCATTTCCTCCCTTACTTCAAATTCAATATTATCTATTTGAAACGAAGTATTTTCAAACTCAACCGCTACTTCATACATTGAATAAAAACGATTAATTAATTGCTCTTTTGTAATTACATTTCCATCAGGAATGATAATATCATCGTTGATATAATGCGTATCAATGTTTAATTTTCTATCAAAAAAATCATTCATAAAATCATCGGTAATTTTGGTAATTTCATTTTTATGATCAGGATGAAACTCTTCATATATAAAATTAGTGGTCATCCCTTTTACCGGGATAAAATCTGTTTCATGTTCAAATAATTCCCGGGTAATAAAATAATATTTAACCTTGTCAGGTTGCGGAGCTAAAAAATCTACATTAATATCATGATCGACCAGCAATTTATTTAGGCGGGCAAATTCAGCCTTAAATTTATTGTCATCCATGCCTTTTTCATCTCCAAAAGCGGGCTTGCCCAGCAGGTCAATAATTTTTTGAGGTTTCGCGTTAGCATAAGCTTTCTCAAATTCCATTACATTTTTCAACCATTGATTTTCAATCTCCGGAGGAAGCCCACTATCGTTGCTTCCTCCGAAGATGCCCCCGGATTCCGCCATCATTTTCATTTTTAAAAAATTATTCTCCAACCGCAGATTTTCTTCCGGGTCATCGCTAAATTTTTCTTCTCCAGGTAATTCGGGTTCTTGTTCCATGATTTTTTAGAATTTTGGATATTCAAATTAAAGAAAATAATTCAGGGAAGAAAATTAAGGTAGCGCTTTAGTTCTTTGATTGCTGAATCTGAAGTTCTTCCCGGCCATAAAATGAATTCCGAGATCTTTCGTTTCTCTATTATTGCCCGCTACCAGCATGAGGTTTTTTTTACTACACAATTTGTCAACAAATCCTTTCCGCATATATTAAAAAAAAATCACCTTAAAAAAGCAGCCGTTAGATTTGTAGCAATCCTTTTTTAGAAAATATATTGTAAATAAATATTCCCGATGTCCATTTTCGAGCAATTGAAACGTAATAAAATTCCTGTCGGACAAACGCAGGCTTCGGGAAACGAAACCGATGAAATATTTACGGGCATAGTGATTTGCGCAACACCATTATTAAAGCTAAAGGTTTTTATATTCTTGTGGAAGAAAAGCAGAGCACCGCATTTATTAACCGGATGAAAGCTTTGGGATATTTGATAGCATGAAAAAGGAAACCCAGCAATCACCATGAATGTTATCTTTCGTGCACGATACAACAGAAAATAAAGATACGTTTGGGCTTAGCGCTAAGACGAAATTTCCAGAACGATTCCATTACTTTCAAAATAATTTTATCATGGGAATATCCATTCATTATTCAGGGTACATTTTCGATAAAAAATTAATAGGCACACTGATAGAAGAAGTAAAGGAAATTTGTGAAACGCTCGAATGGGAGCCCCGTACTGTTGACGACGATGAAATAAGAGGGATATGCTTTGCACCCAAAGGAAGCGAACCGGCATTTCTCACTTTTAATCACAATGGACGTTTACTTTCTCCCATCAACATTATGGTAAAAGAGATGTATGATGGTGTGCGTTTTGATAAAGATTTACTATTTACAACGAGTACCAAAACGCAATACACAGACCCCGATGCGCATATAGCGATTACCAAATTATTAAAACATATTTCCGCAAAATACCTGAAAGACTTTACGCTCAGTGATGAAGGATATTATTGGGAAACCGGAAATGAAAAAATTTTGTTCGATCAGTTTAAAAACTACGACGCAGCCATTGATAGCTTTTGCGAAGCAATGGAAGGTTTATCAGCGGTGCCCGGCGAAACAGCGGAATCGCTTGGCGATAGATTAGAAAAACTATTGAGAGAGAAGTTTGGTGGAAAAAAGGAATAGAAATACGGATAGCATCAGCCCATACTGCTTTTTTAAAGTGTAGTAAAGTTTGCTTTTGCCACGTGGTCAAACACTATTAAACTAAAAAATTTCAAAATTTGTGCTCAAATGCAAGTAATAATAATTCTCTCAAATTAAAATAACAGGACATAAGGTCTCAGTCTCGCAAATATTTGGAACCGGCTCTTCTGTCTTTAATCATAATCTAATTCTATAAAGCTAAAATCATCTTCCTCCCGCCAATGATCTTTAAATTGTTTGATGATCATTTTAATTTCCCGTAAAGCATTTTTCCCTTTTAATATAGTAATGCTTTCTTTGATAGAGCTTACCGTTTCTTCCAGCTTTCTTTTTTCAATAGGCAGGTTTACATTGATACTCTGTAATGAGCGAAAGCTATAACGGCGTAAAGAATTGTAGCGGGGATGCTGCACTAACGTGAATATCTGTTGCTCCAGGTCCTGCACCTGCTCTTTTAAAACCTGGTTATATATGGCTAGCTTCTCCTTGCTTATTTTAGCAAACGATTCTTCTTCTTTATGTATCCATTCCA
>JBDTOV010000043.1:0-35756 GCA_039933035.1 Ginsengibacter sp.
TATTGCTAATCTCTTTTTTCAGGGTTGTAAACTCATCAAAGGCATCATAGCTTAAGTTTCTTACAGTGCCCCATGAAAATAGCCGTTGCCAAAACGTTAGCTCACGAATCTTTGTAAAGAACAGGTTTAATTTTTCCATATAGATAATTTCAAAAGACAGTTATTAAATGTACACAAACTTTTCTGTAGCAGCATAGTGTCATACAGCCTGCGTATGCGGTGTAAGTCTTTGCTGCTGGAGAACAACTGGTGCCGGATTATTATGGGATGAGGGCGCCACCGGGTAAAGTTTTTTTGCTTCTTTATAATGATCTTAATTAAATCAAACTCAAAAGTCATTCACCTTCATAAGCCAGTTTCATAAACCGAATCACTTCTTCATTGACATCTTCGGTGTAGAGCATACGAAAATGATGATTGAACTGGTGGGCATCTCCGGGAACCTGTGCTATTTTTTGAAAACACAAATTATCGGGATATGATTTTGACAATGGAAATACGACATGAATAAAATTCTTTCCGAATTGGGTGATCCAGGCAATTCTTTTTTTATCATTCGCAATACCAATCATTGTTTTTGCCGGATGAAGCGTAACTGCCCCGATTTTTTTATATTCATGTATGAAATGATAAAAAAGAGATTTTGAGTGATCGGACTTTTCCTTTAAAAAAAGTTCGATTGTATTAATGGATTCGGGTATGCTCATGGTAATTTCCGGGTTAAATATTTTGCCGCATCCGCTGTTTCATAGCTGCACGTAACAGAACAGGATGAAGCCCTGGAGGCTGAAAATACTTTTGTTTGATGAGAAATCAAAACACGCAATCATTTTTCAGACCGGCGGGCATCGGGTCATTGGTTGCCCCTGGAATAATTTAGTCCTGGATGTATTAATTGGAAAAAAGAAAAGGCACATAAAGATGTAGCCGCGCCAGCTCCCGGTTAGCGGTTTCTATTCGCTTATTCGCAGTGACACGTATGCTTTCTGTCCTGTTTATAAAAAAAAATCCCGATACTTACGTAACGGGATTCAACAAATGAAAAAAAACCATTTCTACTCGCTCTCTTCAGTTTTATCTTCAGTTTTCTCTGCCTCTTTTTCAACCGGTTCGGTTTTCTTCTCAGCAGTAATTTTTTTCTTTTTTGCTTCTTCTTTCAGCGCCTGTGCTTTTTGTTTTTCCGCTGCAGCCTGGCCTTCATCATCCATCTTCTTTTTCAAATCCGCTAACACCCCAAGATCACCCAAAGTTGTTTTTTCTACTTTACTTTGGATTGTTTTCACCGCTTTTTTGGTTGTTTCCGCATCCGCTCTTTTCTCTTTTATTTCAGCATCTTTTATTTCAGCTTTTGCCTGTTCCCAAATGCGGCTATGGCTCAGGATAATTTTTTTGTCATTCCGGTCAAATTCAATAACCATAAACGGTGCTATTTCGTCGATGCCAACAAATTTTTCATCTTCTTTGCGCAAGTGACGTGCCGGCGCAAATCCTTCCAGCCCGTAAGGAAGCTGAACAGTAGCTCCTTTATCATCTTTTCTTGTAACAGTTCCCTCGTGTATGCTTCCAACAGGAAAAGTCTGTTCAAGAGAGTTCCAGGGATCTTCTTCAATTTGCTTGTGGCCAAGTTGCAGCTTACGGTTATCTTTATCAATACTCATGATAACGACATCAATATCGTTTCCAACCTTCGTGTACTCGTTAGGGTTATTAAAGCGCTTCAGCCAGCTCAGATCACTTATGTGAATCATGCCGCCAATGCCGGGAGAAAGTTCAACAAACACACCATATGGGGTAATGTTCTTCACCAGTCCTTTGTGTTTGCTTCCTTCAGGATACTTCGTTTCAATAGTATTCCACGGATCTTCTGTCATTTGTTTAATAGACAAGCTCATTTTACGATCCTCTTTACTGAGCGTAACTACTTTTGATTCGTATTCATCACCCAGCTTAAAGAATTCCTTAGCATTGATTGGCGTATTAGCCCAGGTAATTTCACTTACGTGTACCAGGCCTTCTACACCCGGGAATATTTCAAGAAAAGCACCATAGTCTTCAATATTAACTACTTTTCCTTTCACTATTTCACCTTCTTTTATGGTTTCTGGTAAGGTATCCCAAGGATGCGGTGTTAATTGTTTCAGGCCAAGGCTGATACGTTTTTTATCATCATCAAAATCGAGAACAACGACATTCAGTTTTTGATCCAGTTTTAATACTTCACCCGGGTGATTGATACGTCCCCAGCTGATATCAGTGATATACAACAATCCGTCTAAGCCCCCAAGATCGAGGAATGCACCAAAATCTGTAATGTTCTTGATCGTGCCTTCCAGTACCTGGCCTTTTTCCAGTTTACCAATAATTTCAGCACGCTGTTGCTCGATATCGCTTTCTATAAGCGCTTTATGTGATACAACGGCATTCTTTATCGCTTCATTAATTTTTACAACTTTAAATTCCATTGTTTTACCAACAAACTGATCGTAATCTGTTACCGGCTTAACATCTATCTGGGAACCTGGTAAGAACGTTTCCATGCCGAATACATCTACGATAAGTCCGCCCTTGGTTTTGCTGGTAACAAGGCCGGTTACAATCTCGCCTGTCTTATGCATGTCAACAATTTTCTCCCATGCACGTGTCGTCCGGGCCTGTTTGCGGCTTAAGTGCAGGTTACCTTCCCTGTCCTCTTTCTCGGCCACCATTACTTCTACATCATCCCCTACTTTAAGATTGGGCATATCCCGAAACTCGTTCAATGAAACAAGCCCGTCACTTTTAAAGCCAATGTTTATTACCACATCCGTTTTGGTCATACCAACAACAGTACCATGAATCATTTCATTGTCATTGATCTGCTTAAAGGTTTTGTCATACACCTCATCATACTTTTCTCTTTCCTGTTTGTCGTAAGAAGTTACATTTCTCTTATCAACTGTCCAGTCAAAATCATCATGGGGTGTGGCAAGGATAGCGTCATGAATTTCAACTTCAGTTTGTTGTGGTTCTCCATTGTCTACGGGTTCTGCTACCTCCGGAAAATCGGGGAAAGGAATACCTTCAATACCACCCTGTGGCATTTCTTCAACGGTTTGTTTAATTTCTTCTTCCTTTGCGGCGCTGGCGGCCGGTTGATCATCATTGTTTATTTTTAAGTCCATAGTATCTTCAACAGGTGCTTTTTTTATTGCTGCATCCTGAATGATTTCAGGATCCTGTACATCAGCATTTTGGTTAATAATTTCGTTACTCATATTGTATTCCCAATTTGTTTTTTTATTTTGGGACTGCAAAGGTAAGAAAATGCGACCATTTTTGCACATTGAATTATCAGCAAAATGGTACCTTCTCTGTGATGCAAATAAGTTATTCAAAAATATTACTATATGCGCCTATTTAGAGTACGCTAAATACTAATTGTTTATACGGTACTCTTTCATAAATTGCAAGATATTTGTTACGAAAAAATTACCATGAAACGATGGCTTGATAGTTTGAAACGAACCCGCCTGGTAAAATCGTTGGTGTATTTCCTGGTGGGTATATTTACTTACCCTGGTTTTGCGATCGTAAATAAAATACGTATCAGCGGTACCGAACATTTAAAAAATCTTCCTAAAAAAAATGTTTTGTTTGTAAGCAACCACCAAACTTACTTCGCTGATGTAATAATGTTTCTTCATATTTTCTGTGCGGTAAAATGGAGAAAAGAAAACAGGCTGGGAATTCCTTTTTATTTACTGAACCCGTTTACCCGCGTGTATTTTGTTGCCGCTGCTGAAACCATGAAGAGTAGTTTTTTGAGCAGGTTATTTACGTGGGGAGGCGCTATAACGGTTAAGCGTACCTGGCGGGCAGAAGGTAAGGAAGTAAGACGTGGGCTCGACCCCGGTGACACCCGGAAAATTGCCAAGGCGCTTGAAAATAATTGGGTAATCACCTTTCCGCAGGGAACCACCAAACCATTTGCTCCCGGAAGAAAAGGCACTGCATTTATTATTAAACAATATAAACCTGTAGTGATTCCTGTAGTGATCAGGGGATTTTGGCGGGCTTTCAATAAAAAAGGATTGAAGTTCAAAAAGAAGGGAACCCTTTTGAGCGTAAATTTTAAAGAGCCCTTGCAATTAACGTATGAAGAAAGCCTGGAAACCATTCTTGAGAAAGTAATGGACGCTATAGAGCAAAGTAAAAAATTTATGATGAAAAGCAAACATCACTTAATAACCGCGTTGGATAAATAATCAACTTTCAAAAAAAAGCGCTTTGAGTTCGGCCGCATCTCCGGGTTTCATTTTTCCTGCAAGAACTAATCTCAACTGTCTTCGGCGTAAAGCATTGTCATAAAACAAAATTTCATCTTCTGTTTGGGGCTCAAGTTTAGGGACAGCCCTGGGCTTACCGTTAGGATCAAGCGCTACAAAGGTATAATATGCTTCATTGCTTTTATAGCGGTATTGCTGAATGATATCTTCCCCCCAAACATTCAAATGCACTTCCATACTGGTATGGAAAGACCGGGTCATTTTTGCCTCAATATGTACAACGTTACCTAATTTTATAGGGTTGGTGAAAGATATATTATCTACCGAAGCAGTTACTACCGGTACATTACAATGTTTTGTGCCTGCCAATGCCGCAGCAATGTCCATCCAGTACATAAGCCGGCCACCCATAAGGTTGCCGAATGTGTTGGTATCGTTTGGTAAAACAAGCTCAGTCATTATCACAATACTCTCTGAAGGGGTTTTTGAATTCATCTTAAATTTTTTGCAAAGATAAGGTCGCATGGCGAAGATGACATGGCTTAACAGAAAGGATTACTTCTTACCATCTTCATAAAGTTGAAAAAAGCGATATTTCCCGTTAAGGGTTGGGACCTCCGAAAAAAATGGATACACACTTTTACCTCTGTCGTATGCCTGTTTTTTGTTTAAATTTATAAAAATATAAATTTCATTTACATGGATGCCAACCCTGGAATAGTTACTAAGGATGATTTACTGTCATTATCGTTGCCGGCTACTATTAATGATGTAATCGGGCAACTTGAAAAGGTAATAGCCTGGTGCGAAATCAATAATAATAGCGCCGGCTATTTTGCTGTGTTATATTACAAAGTTACCTGCAAAGTAAAGGAGGGAATTAATGAAAAAGGATTTGAAGATGGCGCGAGAATGGAACATCTTGATGTTGCATTTGCAACCCGTTACCTTACGGCGTTTTATTCCTGGATGGCTGGTAAACAAATAACCGGTTCGTGGCAGGTAGCTTTTGACGCCGTTTCTGAAAATAAATCACTTGTATTGCAACATTTATTGACCGGTATGAATGCACACATTAACCTGGATCTGAGTATTGTGACCGCACAGGTAATGCATGGGTTTCCGATAAATAATATCCACAACGATTTCAATACAATCAATTCTTTACTGTCCTCCATGATTGATAACATAGAAGATTGTCTTACCAAAGTAAATCCTTTATTGAAATTACTTAACCTGCATATTTATAAATATGACGAAATGCTCGTTCAGTTTAGTATCGGTACAGCCCGGGACGGGGCATGGAGTTTTGCACAGGAATTGAGCGGCAAAACGGGAACTGATTATGAAAATTGTGTCCGTTCAAGAGATGAACGTATTAAAGAATTGGGAATCAGCGTTGCAAATCCACGCGGATTTTTATTAAAATGTATAGTAGGGATTATCAGGATTTTTGAAAAAAAGAAAGTTTCAGATGCGATGAAATTATTGAGTGCTTAAAATGTAACAGCCAACATGTAGCCCTTTTTTACTCAACTTATTTATTTGGTAATTAGTTTTTGATTGGTGAATTTCGATTCCTGTTATGACAAACATTTCTTTTGACAATACCGAAACCGCCTTTGCTTACAAGACCAGTGGTGAACTTAAAAAAGCCAAATTTGTTTTTGCTTCAATGGGAAAACCATGGCTGGTAAAACTGGGATTACAGCTAACACCCTGGGCGCTTAAGATTGGGTTACCTGTAAAAGGTTTGATTCGCCAAACCATATTTACCCAGTTTGTAGGTGGGGAAACTTTAAAAGAAACTTCAGGTGTTGCCGATAAATTAGGAGAATTTAATGTGCACGTAATCCTGGATTATGGCGTAGAAGGAAAAGAAGGGGAAGAAAATTTTGATAAGGCCCGGGATGTATTTATTAATGCCATCCGGTACGCAGCCACTCAAACCAATATTCCATTCATGAGCGTGAAGCTAACCGGTTACGCCCGGTTCAGTTTGTTGCAAAAATTACAGGAGGCTTCTGTTTATATCGATATTATTCAAGGCATGGTACCCCTGGAAAAACTAACCGAACACGAAAAAGAAGAGTGGCAAAGAGTGGTAGGTCGCCTGGAAACAATTTGTGAATCCGCTAAAAATAATGGCGTTGGGGTTTTAATTGACGCTGAAGAAACATGGATACAGGATCCCGTAGATGCATTGTCGATACAAATGATGCGGAAATTCAATATGGAAACGGCAGTCGTTTATAATACTGCTCAACTGTATAGAAACGATCGCCTGCAATTTATAAAGGACAGTAGCCGGTTTGCGAAAGAGAATAATTTTAAATTAGGGATGAAAATAGTGAGAGGCGCTTATTTGGAGAAAGAACGGAGGCGTGCAACGGAGCTAAATTATCCATCACCAATAAATGAAAATAAACAACTAACCGATGACGAATTCAATGCAGCGATTGAATTTTGTGTTGATCCTTCCCATGATGTGCATATAATATTGGGCTCGCACAATGAATACAGCAATTTATATGCAACTGAAGTAATGAAAAAATTTGGTTTGCCTTTACACGATAAACATGTTCATTTTTCGCAACTATACGGTATGAGTGATCATATCACTTTCAACCTGGCAAAAGCGGGTTGCCTGGTTAGTAAATATTTACCGTTCGGCCCGATTAAAGATGTAATACCTTACTTAATGAGAAGAGCGCAGGAAAACGCTGCAGTAAGTGGGCAAACAGGACGTGAATTGGGTTTGATAAAAAAAGAATTAAAAAGAAGATTGCGGAAATAGTTTTATTGAAGTTTTACAACTTTATTTTCTACCAATACAAAAACGGTATCCGTTGGTTTGGGTCTTATTTTTGAAAGACCTGTAAACTGGCTAAATGCAGGAAGTATCGCATAGTCTTTGGAAAAGTAAAAGCAGGGAAAACGCAATGCCTGTTTCCCGGTTCCGTTCATAACTATTCCGGGGTGAACATGCCCTGAAAAAGTGAAAATAGTATTTTGAGGCTCATCATCATGACAGTTTGTTTCGATGTCATGTGTAAAGCAAAATTTTTTTACCGATAATTTTTTTTTGGTAACGGTAATATTAGCTTCTTCATAAAATTTATCGGTAAGCACATCATGATTTCCTTTTATAAGATGAATTGATATGTCGGCTATGTCCTTTCTCCATTTTAAAAAAAAATCTATTTCCTTATTGGCACGGCTGTGAAACATATCGCCAACAATAAGTAATTGGGAAGGGTTAAAAAACCGGATCTGTGCAAATAACGTTTGCAAATCGTCTTTGAAAATGTTTTGGGGCACCCCAATTCCTGATTTTCTAAAATGGCCTGTCTTACCAAAATGAAGGTCAGAAAGGATTAATGCTTTTTCCTCTTCCCAAAAAATACAGCGGGCCGGTGACAGCCAGAGGGTTTGTTTATGAAGAATAAATTGTTGGGGCGAAAACAAGTTTTTTAAGCTCAAAGATAAGAAGCTGCCAGCTATTAGATGTGGTAGGTCAATCATTAGTAGTAACCTGTAAACTTAAACGTTGAGCCGGCACCCCCCGGCGGAAAGTTCATAGTAATGCTTCTTTCGTACAGGCGTTAGCGTTATTAATTAAATATTGTACTGCTCAAATGCCTGAATGCTTCCATAGCTCCCATATATTCACAGGTTCTGGCACCTGCTTTATTACCATTGGCAATGATATGCTTCCAGTCTTCTATACTCATAGCCTGAATTATTTGTAGGGAAGTATTGCTTAGCTGGTAAAGTACTGCGCCCACGAAAGCATCCCCGGCACCCGTGCTGTCGATTGATTTTACAGGAATGCTGCTTACGATAATTTTATTCTTTTGGTGCATAAGCAGGGTGCCCTCCTTGCCTAAAGTGATGGCAAAAGTTGCCTTTGTTTTTTCCGACAAAATTTTAGCAGCGTCATGTACAGATGAGCCCCCTGTAATCAATATGGCTTCTTCATCGCTCAATTTGAAAAAATGACAATTTTCCATAAAATACCAGGACTGGGCAATGAATGTTTCTATGTTATTTTTCCAAAGTAATTGCCGGTAGTTTGGATCGAAACTTATAAAAACATTTTTTTCCAAAGCTTTTTGCAGTAAGCTTTTGTAAGCATTTTGCAACGGTCCCGGAAGAAAGGCGGTTGCGGAACCAAAATGAACAATCGGGCATTCATCCAAATCAACTCCTTCAATATCACTTTCGCTAAGCTGTCCATCTGCACCGCGGTTAAAAACAAAATCTCTTTCGCCATCTTTCATTAAAGAAACAAAAGCGAAAGTGGTGAAATAATTTTTATCCTGTACCATCCAAATGGTGGATACCCCAAAGTCTTTCATGGTATCGATCAATTGCTGCCCAAAAGGATCGGTGCCTACTTTTGCAGAAAGCAATACATCACCACCCAGCGCTGCAATGGCAGCCGCGACATTGGTAGGAGCGCCACCCGCTTTTTTTAAAAAGTGCTCACCTTTGGAAAGGGATGAACCCGTGTCCGTGCAAATCATGTCAATTAAAGCCTCACCGATACAGAGTATTTTCATTTTATATGAGATTAATGCCTGGTATAACCAGCGATATTTTTAAGAGATTAAAATTAGGCTAATAAATTTTTGTTTCTGTCAACTAATGTCCTGCCCCCATTGCAATTATTGCATCGGGCTCCGGTTTGGTTTCCTTAATAAGCAAGGTAGCAGAAGCCGCGATCAATAAAAAAACACCAGCAAAAGTAATAGCATTCCGTGGATCATCGTTTAAAAAATTTTTCAAAATAAAACCAAAAGTTATGGTTTGTATAAACATAGGAATTACTATCATCATATTAATAATACCCATATACACACCATATCTTTCTTTTGGTATCTTACTTACTACCATTAAATAGGGAATACCCATCATGCTGGCCCAGCCTATGCCAAACCCGGTAATGGCGGGGAAAAGAAAGTATTTGTTTTCAATATGCGGAAATGCGAGGAAGCCAATGGAAGCTAATACCAGGCACCCGAAATGAACCAGCTTCGGAGAATATTTTTTAGCAAACCATACCAGGCCAAAAGCACATAAAAAAGTAACAACATTATACCATCCATTCACAAGCCCGGTCCAGCTTACGGCTTTTTCATACAATTGAGTATTTTGTTTAGGCGTAGTTTTCCAAATTGAAAGGGCTACACTTTTTGAAGAATTTTGCCAATAGCAAAACAGCGCATACCATTGAAATAAGTAAATCAACGCCAGTTGCCACATTACTTTCGGCATATCTAAAATGGCATCGATTATTTCAATGTTCTGGGCGAACATTATTTTTAGTGACGGATGCTGTTTGGTATAATTCAGAACGTTCCGGAATAACTTTCTGTAAAAAATAGAAGGAATCACTAACAATAAGAGTACCGCATAGGCAATTATAGTAGTAAGTATCGTTAAAAAAAACTGAATGATTGGCGAGGGCATCCCACTGTTTCTCGCATTCAATGCTATAAGTTCTTCGGCTGTTGGCGGTATTTCAGGAGTTTTAAAAATGCTCCAGCAGATAGAACCAATGGAGCAGGCCGCACCCAAAAAGAACGATGCAAAAACCCATGTGGGTAATTTGCCGGTTTTACCAACAAATATCATTGGGAAAATAAACAAAGAAACATTGGCCAACGTTTGTCCAAACCCGGTAAAAAAACTCTGTGCCTGGAATCCGGTTGGTTGTTGCGATGCGTCTAATTTATCCGCTATGAACGCCCGGTAGGGTTCCATCGCGGTGTTATTGCCTGCATCTAATATCCATAATAAGCCAACAGCCATCCATAAAGAGCTGCTAAAAGGAAAAAGAAACAAGGCTCCACTACAAAGCATAGCGCCGATGAAAAAGTAAGGAGTTCTCCTTCCCCACCTTGGATGCCACGTTTTATCACTTAATGCGCCGATGATTGGCTGTATAATCAGGCCTGTAAATGGACCGGCCAGGTTGAGCCACGGTATTTGGTCAGGGCTTGCTCCCAGGAAATCATAAATTGGATTTACGGCGCTTTGCTGAAGTCCGAAACTGTATTGAATGCCAAAGAACCCCACGTTCATATTGATGATTTGTGAAAAAGTGAGCAGGGGCTTTTGCAATCTCATTAGTTCTTAAATTAATGTAAGAAAAATAATTACTCAATATACAGATAAGTTTCATTGTAGGGTTTTCAATTAACCGGGTTTTAATTTTTTCTAGTACAGTAAAAGGGCACCAATATTTTCCGGGCTTTACGACAGGCATTCAGATTGAAATTCTTGTTGTAAACAAATTAAGAAACGTGACAATTTAGATTAAAAGGGGTCATGTTGCGCCCGAATTCCATTAAAAAGAATAATAAAGGCACATACATCTCTCCATCATCCTTTTCAGTTAAGGTTATAATATTTTTTTATCTTCCTTGATAAAACATATTAATAAATAATATGTCGGAACATCCTAAAAATGGATATTTTTATATCTTCCTTCCTTTGTACAATTCTATCCATTATTAATACTATTTTGATAACGGGCCAATTTTTTTTTTTTGAACAAAAATATTTTACATAGATTTAGCATCAAATTATTTCATTTCCACTAATTACTTGAATATGAGACAAAAAATGCTGCTTGGTATCTTTCTTGTGATTTTTTGCTTTATGCAATCGATTGCACAACAAAAAACTATTTCCGGAAAAGTTAGTGATGCCTCTAACAGCCAACCCATTATTGGGTCAACTATTTCTGTAAAAGGTTCAAAAACGGCAACCCAAACAAACAACGACGGAAATTTCACATTATCTGTTTCTAATTCGGCCAAAACCTTAATTATTACTTCCATTGGGTATGAATCCCAGGAGGTATTGATAGATGGTGAAAGCAATATATCCGTCATGCTAAAAACGTCGACTTCCAGTTTAAACGCAGTTGTGGTAATTGGATATGGTACATCGAAACGAAAAGATTTAACTGGTTCAGTAAGTAGCATAAGCGCGGCAACCATAGAAAAAGTTCCTATTACATCAGCGGGCCAGGCTTTGCAGGGCCGTGCTGCGGGCGTGCAGGTTACTAATAATGATGCATCCCCCGGTGGCAATATATCTGTATTAATTAGAGGTACGGGTAGTCTTGCCAATTATGGTAACGAACCATTGTATGTAGTTGACGGCTACCCGGTGGGTACAAGCATCAACAATATCAATACGAATGATATCGCCACAATAGATGTGTTGAAAGATGCTTCTGCAACGGCTATTTATGGTATTCGTGCTGCCAATGGGGTGGTAATAATAACCACAAAAAAAGGCCGAAAAGATGGAGTACAGGTTTATGTAGATGCCTATACCGCTTTCCAAAGCAAACCCAAACAATATAAAATTTTAAATGCGCAACAATTTGCTTCATTATCTAACGATGTTGAGGCTTCAGATTCGTCACATACCTATCACGGGTTTCCTTTGTGGCATACTCCGGATGCTCTCCACAGTGTTGACTGGCAAAATGCCCTGTACCGCTCCGGGTTAACGCAGAGTTATAGCGTTGGTATTCGCGGCGGCGGCGATAAACTTCAATCTGCTATGTCAGTAGGGTATTATGATCAGAAAGGAATAGTGCTAGGTTCTTATTTTAAAAGAATGACTTTTAGTCTTAATGTAGATTACCAGCCTGCAAAGTGGCTGAAAGCTTCTACAAATGCCAAATATTCTTACCAGGATGCCAATACGCCACTGGGAACCGGCCAGCTCTTTCAGTTGGCGGTAAATCCACCAACTTTGGATAGTGGTAATCGTCAGACCTACCAGATAAAAGACGGTAAAGGTAATTATGGCTTTTATAACCCTATAAATCCGAACATATTCAAATTTGGCAATCCAGTGTATAATATCGAAACCAATCAATACAAAAACATTACCAATTATTTATTGGTGAACAGTTCCCTGGAAGCAACCATTTTTGATGGCCTTAAAATTAAAACAATGGCTGGTGTGAATGTAAATAGCTTCTCGGGTTCTTTTTTTCAACCCGAAGATGACAGGCCAAGCCAGCAGTACGCGGGTGCCGTAGCAGGGACTGCGTTCTATCACCAAAATCAAAACAATACCTTTGAGTGGCTGTGGGAGAATACCGTTGCCTACGATAAGACTTTTGGCTTACATACTATCAATTTTGTAGGTGGTATTTCGGCTCAGAAAAACACCTACACTGCAAATGGAGCAGGTGGTATCCCTCCAAATGGTGTCGTACGCGATTTGGCAACTTTAACGAATATACAGTTTGACAAGTATGGAAATGGCCAGAATATTAATACTTTGGAATCCCAGTTTGCCAGGCTAACTTATAATTTTGCGGACAGGTATTTAATAACCGGGACTGTCAGAAGGGACGGATCTTCGAAATTTGACAGTAGCAACAAGTATGGAGTGTTTCCATCAGGAGCTGTAGCCTGGAAAATAAAAGAAGAATCATTTATGAAAACCATTACCTGGCTATCCGATTTCAAACTCAGGGGGAGTTATGGTGAGGTAGGTAACCAGGGTTCTATTGGGCTTTACCAGTACCAGGCGCTTTACGCCGGAAACATTGCCGCAAGTGTCAATGGTGGCGGCCAGGATAATCTTGGTTACCCTTTTGATAAACTGTATCAAAATGGAATTGCGCAAAGCCAACCGGCCAATCCTGGCCTGAAATGGGAAACCGATTATCAAACAGATATAGGACTGGACGTTGGTTTCTTAAACGGGGCCCTTACCATAACTGCTGATTGGTTCAATAGGAAATCAAAAGATTTTTTATTGACGCTTGCAGCCCCCGCACAAACAGGCTACACCAACATAACGCGTAATGTAGGAAGTATGGAAAATAAAGGTTTGGAGCTTGCACTGAACTATAACGGCAATAGTGGGAAAGATTTTCATTATAATATCGGCGCTACTTTCTCAGCAATCAAAAATAAGCTAACCAGCATCACTTCCGGAGCAAATGCTGTAACCAACTTTGGCGGCCTTAGCGGCCTTAACGGTGGCAACTTAGCAGGACAGGGCTGGGATCAGTTTTCCAATTCAGTTGTAGGCGGTGTTGTAGGTGAATTTTACGGGTATAAATCTCTCGGCATTTTTCAATCCAAGGCACAAATTGATGCCCTGAATGCCAAGGCACCGGGCGGGGTCTACTATAGAGCAGCAACCAGCCCGGGGGATCGTTATTTCGCCGATATAAACGGAGATGGGGTAGTGAATGCGAGTGACCGGACGGCTATTGGTAACCCACAACCTAAATTTTTTGGTGGATTGAACCTGGATGCAACGTACAAAGCATGGGATATCAATCTTTATTTTTACGGCGTTTACGGCAATAAGATAATGAACTATGTGGAAAGCGACCTGGAAAGTTTCCAGAAACGCGGGTCTGAAGGAGTTGAAAATGTGAGCGTTAATTATTATAATAACCGCTGGACTCCTACCAATCCTTCCAATACATATTCGAGGGCGCTTGCTATTGATGATAATACCCTGAATAATATTCCATCCAGTGCCTGGGTTCAGGATGGCAGTTTCCTCAAATTAAAGAACCTGACGGTTGGATATACACTACCGGTGAGTCTGACAAACAAGCTTCTAATAAAAAGGTTAAGGGTATATGTATCATCACAAAACCTTTTTACGATTACCAAATATAAAGGGCTGGATCCTGAGATCGGGATACAAGGCGGTAACGCTACCCAAAATGGTATAGACACTGGTACCTACCCGTCTTCACGGTTCTATACATTTGGTCTAAACGTTACATTTTAAAATTAAAGAACGAAAAAATTCATTGATATGAAAAGAAGTACTAAAATTAAGATTCTCATTATAACAGCCTTTTTTGCGGTTGGTATTCAACAGGCATGTAAAAAAAGCTTTCTATACCAAACCAATACCTTTCAGGGTACTGCCGATGCAACTTTTAATAAACCGGCAGATGTAATAGCACTGGTAAACGCTATTTATGATACTTATCAGAACAGTGAGTTGTTGAAAAAGTGCATTTGGTACAGAGCCAATTTCAGCAGCCATGACTTTTTTAACTGGGGTGGCGATGTGTTTTGGAATAACTACCAGATTCCCGCTACTTTTGGCGGCGTTACTACTTTCTGGAACCAATCTTATATTGGTATTGCCAGGGCAAATGCTGCATTTGGCGTAATAGACAATGCACTTGCGAAAGGGATTATTGACCAACCATTGGCGGATCGGTTAACAGGAGAAGCATTTTATTTACGCGGGATGACTTATTATTACCTGGCTGCTTCTTTCGGCGGCGTACCTTTAGAATTGAGTGCAGTAACTGACGGTTTAACGCCAAGGTCGTCACGGGATTCTGTTTTTGGGCAGGTGGTTGCCGACATGCAAAAGGCAGAAGGGTTATTATTGTCAAAAACAACGTTGCCTGTCGCTGATTTAGGTAGAGCGACTAAAGGCGCTGCTTATGGATTTGAGGGCGCTGCCCGTATGTGGCTTAAAGATTACACGGGTGCATTAGCTGCCTTTAATAATCCTGAACTTACGAGTAACTATCATTTGATGCAAAACTTTGCAGATGCAAATGAGTATAAGCACCAAAATAATGACGAATCTCTTTTTGAAGTGCAATTTGATCTTCCGTCTGGTGGAACGCAGGATTGGAATGGAAGTTGGAACCCGCCCGGCGGTGAATTAGGTTGGATTGATAGTTTTAGCTGGCCTGAGGAAATCACCCAACAGGGTTACGACTATGGAAACCCGGCATTGTGGAATTCCTATCAGTCAGGCGATAAGCGCAAGCTGCTTACAATTGTTGGTCCGGGCGATTCTCTTGCAAGTCCGGGAATTATTGCCGCCTGGGGTGGAATAAAAGGTTATCCTCCTGTGATTTCGGGATATCAGTCATATGTAAATAGCCTGGCAGCTCATACTGCTGATCCCACAAAAAAAATCGATACAACTAACGGGAACAAGTATGCAGTTAACACCAATGGTAATACCGTCATTGGCAAAATAATGAACACAGTGGGAAGTATAGCTAAGCCATGGTATGGCGGTGATGGAGCCCGTACCGGCTATTTTTGCTCAAAAAAGTGGCGCGATCCAAATTTGACGGGTAATTACAACAATCCAAATACCCAAAAGGCAGGTCTTTTTGGTGATCAAAATCAGATTCTTTTACGCTATGCAGAAATTATACTAGACAGAGCAGAATGTAAAGTACGTACCGGCGATATTCCGGGAGCAATGGCCGACCTTAAATTGGTTCGGGATCGTGCGTGGAGTGGTACTGCGCCGCTCGTTATTAAGGATAGTGCAAATTATGATGGAACTCCTGGTGTAGCCATTACCGATCCGCTGCAGATGGTATTGAGCGAATATCGTCACGAATTGAGTGGTGAATTCTCTGTTTTTTATGATCTCTGCAGAGCGGGAGATGATGTAGCGATTGCTTTTATCAGGACTGCTAACGGAACGGTAGATGCCAGTTACAACCCGGTTCCTAATCCGGCTCCAGGCCCAACACATGATAATAAACTCCATGGTCTGTATAATACTACACCAACGCAAAATAAATTACTGTTGCCCATTCCGCAAGGAGCAATAGCACTAAATCCTAATTTAACACAGAATCCCAGTTACTAAAATAAATTGTATCACGAAAGGCTTTCTCCAAAAGAGGAGCCTTTTTTTAGTGCCCTTTACATAATTTTACGGCAACGTGTGTCCTTAGAAAATTGTTTATGAACTTTTTGCGAATAGTATTAATTGCATCAATCTTAATTTGGCTATCTGCATGCAACAATAATAAGCATACCTTATTTGAAGAAATATCGTCATCTCACTCAGGAATTACATTCAATAATAAAATTACAGAGAACGATTCTATCAATCCCATGGACGTGGTGAATATTTATAACGGTGGTGGTGTTGGCGTTGGTGATTTTAACAATGACGGATTGCAGGATATTTATTTCGGCGGCAACATGATACCTGGAAAATTGTACCTGAATAAAGGAAATTTTAAATTTGAAGATATAACCGATGAGGCAGGAGCAGCAGGATTGGGAAGATGGGAAAGAGGGATATCGGTGATTGATATAAACAATGACGGCCTGTTGGATATTTATATCTGTAACACCATAAATAAAGATTCCCTTAAGAGAAGAAATATACTCTATATTAACCAGGGAGTAGATAAAAACGGTATTCCGCATTTTAAAGATATGGCGGCACCATATGGCCTGGACATTCGTGTACAATCTACTATGGCGAGTTTCTTTGATTATGACAACGATGGCGATTTAGATATGTATTTAACGGTCAACGAAGCTTCTAATCAAAGCAACCCTTCTGTTTTTCGACAGAGAAATAATGGAAGTACCGTCCCGAGCATGGGAAGGCTTTTTCGAAATGATTTTGACCCTAAACTAAATCACCCTGTGTTTCACGATGTGTCTGATGAGGCTGGAATAAAATTCGATGGCTTTGGTCATTCGGCTACCATATGCGATATGAATAATGATGGATGGAAAGACATTTATGTTTCGGATGATTTTATTTCGAATAATCTCCTCTATATCAACAACCATGATGGAACCTTTACCGAACGGGCAAAGGAATATTTTAAACATACCTCTTTCAATTCAATGGGGCAGGATGTTGTGGATATTAATAATGATGGTTTGCCCGATGTGGTAGAACTGGATATGAGTCCCGAAGACAACTACCGCAAAAAGATGATGTCGGCCGCCAACAACACATTTACTTACCAGAGTTTTGACCAGTACGGTTATCAATACCAGTATGTACGAAATACGTTACAACTGAATCAAGGTCCGATTGCAGGCCAGGATGATTCCGTAGGCCGACCGGCCTTTAGCGACATTGGTTTCATGAGTGGTATATCCCAAACAGACTGGAGTTGGTGCCCTCTTGTTACGGATTTTGATAATGACGGTTATCGCGACCTGGTGATCACTAACGGTTTCCCAAGAGACGTTTCCGATCACGATTTTGTTGCTTACCGAAAGCAAACAAATGGACTGGATAGTAAAATGTCATTGCTCAATCAGATACCTCAAATCAAGATTCATAACTATGGTTTTCACAACCAGGGCGATCTAACATTTAAGGATGTAACTAACGATTGGGGCCTTACTGTGCCATCTTTTTCAAGCGGCGCGGCTTACGCCGATTTTGACAATGATGGCGCTATGGATATGGTAATTAGCAATATCAACGACAAAGCACTTTTATACAGAAATACGTCACGGGATAAAGACACTGGGAATACTAATTTTTTACAAATAAAATTTCGCGGCGATAAGCAAAATATTAATGGATTGGGCGCTTTGGCAACCATCTTCTATGATAATGGCAAGCTCCAGGCATATGATAACAATCCGTACCGGGGCTATATTTCGACAGACGAGGATGTGGCTCATTTTGGCCTTGGTAAAGTAAAAAACGTAGATTCAGTGGTTATAAAATGGGGTAACAGCAAAATGCAAATCTTAAAAAATATAAAGGTAAACCAGGTACTTACCGTTGATATTACGAATGCCAATGAATCTTATTCAACTCAGCAACCAATATTTGATACCAGCAGCCTTTTTAGCAATGTTACCACCGCCGATGGTATTGATTTTAAGCATAAAGACATTGATTTTATCGATTTCAATATCCAGATAATTTTACCGCATAATTTTACCGAATACTGCCCTGCAGCAGCAGCAGGCGATGTTGATGGCAATGGGTTGGATGATATTATAATTGGAGGGAACACTTTTAACCCTGCCCAGGTGCTCTTACAACAAACTGATGGCAAATTTATTCAGCAGGCTTTGGATTCCGGTAAGATTAATTTTGATGATAAGTTCGGAGATGAAGGGATATTAATTTTCGATGCTAACGGAGATCGCAAACCTGACGTATATATCTCAAGTGGCGGATATAAAAATGCACCGGATAATAAATATTACCAGGACAGGTTGTACATCAATGATGGCAAAGGCAATTTTTATTTAGATTCCACTGCATTACCGCTGAATTTTACCAGTAAATTTTGTGTGAGAGCCTTTGACTATAATAATGATGGCAAGCTGGATTTATTCGTATCGGGACGGGTGGATCCGTGGAACTATCCAAAGCCTGTAAGCAGTTTTATTTTCAGGAATGATACCAAAAACGGCATCGTTAAATTTACTGATGTAACAGGTGAAATAGCGCCGGGCTTAAAGAATATTGGAATGGTGTGCGATGCACTGTTTACAGATTTTGATAATGATGGTCAGACTGATTTGATCCTGGCGGGTGAATGGATGCCCGTAACTTTTCTTAAAAACGAAAATGGTAAATTCAAAAACGTTACCAAATTATCTGGAACAGGTGATTTATATGGCTGGTGGAATACCATTGTCGCCGGTGATTTCAGGCATACCGGCCGTATGGATTATATTGTTGGGAACCTGGGTTTAAATAACATATTCAAGGCCAGCGATTCATTTCCCATTCATATAACTGCAAAAGATTTTGATAGTAATGGGACGTACGATGCCATCACCTCGCTTTACCTGCCCGATAAAAATGGAGTCAGAAAGGAATTTCCCCTTTTCGGCAGAGACGATATGCTTGCACAACTCATTAGCCTTAAGAAAAAATTTCCAGACTATAAACCTTTTGCTACTGCTACGATGGATGATATTTTATCTCCTGAACAAAGAAGCGGCGCGTTGCGGTTAACGGCCAATTATCTTCAATCCGCCTATTTAAGAAATGATGGTGATGGAAAGTTTACAGCAATTCCTCTTCCTAAAGAAGCGCAGGTTTCAGTACTGAACGGTATGGTAGTAGAAGACTTTGATGGAGATGGCAACCTTGATGTAATTATGAATGGAAACGATTATGGTACCGAGGTGTCGGCAGGGCGCTACGATGCGCTGAATGGATTGCTTTTAAAAGGTGATGGAAAAGGAAATTTTAAACCAATGTCCATTTTACAAAGTGGGATTTATATACCGGGTAATGGTAAGGCACTGGTGAAATTATTAGATAATAAAGGCGACATGCTGGTAGCAGCCAGCCAGAATAAGGACGCCCTGAAGGTTTTTAAGCTTAGAAGAAAAATCACCCATATACCCATATTGCCCGATGACATAAGCGCTGTTATCACCTATAAAAACGGGAGTATTCAAAAGCAGGAATTTTACTATGGCTCTTCCTTCCTCTCTCAATCAGGGCGGTTTTTGATCACGAATCCGGCAATGAAAATTGTTGTTGTCACCAATAGCTCTGGTAAAATGAGAAGTCACACGATCAAGTAAATTTTATCTTAAAGTCCCCGATCTTTAGCTTAAAGTCCATCATCATTTTATTAAAGTCGGTCATCTTTACATCATCATTTACCCAAATAGGCTAAGATCTTTTTTACTTCTTGCGGATAAATAGCTATATGATGGGTATGTACAAATATATCGGCTGACAATGTTTTATCACCGTTAGGAGAAATAATTGCCATAGAAGGTAAAGCAGGCATATGGCATTGTATACAGTTTGATTTAATGAACTCAGCATTGATGGTATCGGGCATTTTACAATAATTATGCTTATCTGCACTATGACAGCCCATGCATTTTTGGGTGAACAAAGCAGTGTTGCCGCGTTGATCCTGGTGCGTATTGTGGCAGGTAGCGCAATCCATGTTACTATTAATATAGCATTTGCTGCTTTGAAGTAATTGTACCTGGTTTCCGTGCACATCTAAATGAGTGGTATCGATGGCCGTTTCAAAATCCGGCAGCTTGAATCTTGCGAGGGTGTCGCCTGGCTTGAACCAAAACGTGCTTCGCAACATCTGGCTTTTATTTCCGGAGTGGCAAACGCCGCACACATCCATTCTTCTTGCCTGCGGTAATGAACTGAATTGCGTTATAAATTTCGATGTTTTTATTTCGGGATGATTTGTTTGGTAATCCACATGCTGAGTTCCGGGTCCGTGGCACCTTTCGCAATCAATACTATATACAATGGAGCTCTTGTCAAATTGTTCAGCGTCATTTAGCCGTCGGGCATCATTGGGCAAGTCGCCAATGTATGAAGCATGGCATTCAAAGCAACGGGATCTCATCGTGCGGCTGAAGTCAATATGCCGTGGATCATAGCGGGGGCTTAATAACCATTTATCTTGCTTTGAAAACCAGGAAACCGGAAGTTGATTAAGGCCGTTGTCGTTCCAATACAGGTAACTTTCTCCTTTTACACCTCCCATTACAATATCGAACCGATGGCTTTCTATAATTTTCCCATTTTTATAATAAGTTTGAAACAGGCCGCCATCCCGCTTTTCCATCACCACCATGTCACTATCATTCAATTCAAAAACATTAGCGCCAACCGCGAAACTTCCGTGTACGGTTTTTGAAGAAGCAATAGAGGATGCTATATAGTGGGCCGTATGCAAATAGGATTTATATAAATCACCATGACAGGTAAGGCATGTTATTGATCCCGCGTAAGCAGTGCCACGGGGGTCATGGTACTCCCTGTCTCTTGTATAAAAAAAATAAAAAATTACGGCTACAATTGCTACTATAATTAAAATGACTACTATTTTTTTCATTGAAAAACTAAAGTGTTTATAAAATTTTCAGTTGCAGAAATGGGTATTCATTTGCGGCATTCAGTTTTGAAGATCGTTGTTAGTAAATATAATTAAATTGTATGCCTGGCTCGTTAAATTTTTTGAATTTGCGTTAACGCTACTATTTGAAAAAAAATTTTCTGACTCTTGTAATTTTTTGATCTGCCGATTCTACTCTGATAAAAATTAACCGGAAAAGATGATTCCTGATGTGTATAGGAATTTAATATTAATTCCATTGCCAAAAGAAGCGCAGGTCTCCGTATTGAACAATATGGTTGCAGTAGATGTGGATAGAGACGGAATCCTGGAAGTTATTATCAATGGCAATGATTATGGAACTGAAGTGTCAACAGGCCGGTACGATGCATTAAATGGATTAGTGCTGAAGGGCAATGGAAAAGGAAATTTTAAACCCTGCCTATTTTGCAAAACGGAATTTATATACCCGGAAATAGTAAAGCCCTGGTTTAATTTTTGGATCATAAAGGTGTTGGATGACACCAGCCAGTCAAAATAAAGATGCATTGAAGGTATTTAAACTTAGAAGAAAGATATCTCATATAAACATACTTCCCGATGAGGTCAACGCAATGATTACATAAAAAAACTGAAGCATAGAAAAGCAGGAACTTTAATATGGATCTTCTTTTTTTTTCACAATCGGCAAGGTCCCTGGTTATTAATCCCGCCATCAAAAATGTTGCCAATACAAACAATGTGGGCAAAGTAAGGTTAGTTGATTTGCATTAAGCAGGGATATAGATTTATAATAAAAATTGCCCCCGGAACTCATGTTGTTGCCACTAGAAAATCTCAGTTTTAATTGCATGTATTTTGTGTGCTGCCATTCTTTCATTTGGGAGGCATACCAATGATTCCTCTCTGATCCGTGTGGCCGTTAACAGCTAAGAATAATTATTGATTGTAGGTTAGCACAGTCATACTAACGTGAATGAATAGTCGCAAATAACTTTGATTTAATTTTTATAAAACCGGCAAGTGGAAATTAGCATACGCATGGACTGGCATAAGGGTTTAACATTCCGGACTCTTTTCTATAAGAAAAAAATTGTTAACAATTAATTATTATTATTTTGCAAATGTTATTTTTTTGTATAGATTGCCGTTTAAATAATTTAACACTATATTTAATTAGCTTGATTATGAGAAAAAAAATTCTGCTTAGCGGATTATTCCTGTTTTTATGTTTCCTTCAAACTATGGCTCAACAACGAACTGTCACAGGAACAGTTACTTCAAATGATGGTACGCCCTTGTCTGGTGCATCTGTGTTAGTTGTTGGGCAAAGAACCGGTGAGCGAACTGCGACTAATGGCAACTTCTCCATTAAAGTACCTGCAAATGCAAAACAGCTTATGATCAGTTATGTGGGTTATGAACCACAGGTTGTATCTATTGCCGGGAAAGCCGAGATATCGGCCACGCTCCAGACTTCTTCAACTAATTTGAATGCAGTTGTTGTTACCGGCTATTCTTCACAACGGAAAAAAGATATTACAGGTTCAGTTGCTGTTGTAAATGTTAGCAATTTAAAACAAATACCGGGAGGGAATGCGGAGTCGCTGTTACAGGGCCAGGCTTCTGGTGTTACGGTAACTACATCAGGTGTGCCAGGTGGAGGAGCGGCAGTTAGGATCAGGGGGATTACTTCCCTGGGCAATGCGACACCTTTATATATAATCGATGGAGTTCAATCTTCTAATGGACTAAGAGACATTAATCCTGACGATATAGAATCGATCCAGGTTTTAAAAGATGCAGGTGCGGCTGCAATATATGGCATACAAGGTTCAAACGGAGTAATAATTGTTACTACGAAAAAAGGAAGAGGAAAGCCAACAGTTTCGTATGACGCTTATATTGGCACTCAAAGGCCGTTAAGTGGAAACGTATGGAACCTCACAAATACCTCCGAATACGCACAGGCCATCTGGAATATGGAAAGTAATTCTGGTGTCGATCCTTCCAAGCGTACCGCTCAATTTGGAACAACGGGCTCAGCACCAACTATACCAGATTATATTTTACCGGAAGGGGCAAAAGAAGGAGATCCAAAAACAGATCCTTCAACATATGATATTAGCTCAAACCAAATTATGAAGGCCAATAAAACCGGTACTGATTGGTTCCATGAAGTATTTAAACCTGCCATGATCCAGAGTCATAC
Source organism: Ginsengibacter sp. (assembly GCA_039933035.1). GTDB lineage: Bacteria > Bacteroidota > Bacteroidia > Chitinophagales > Chitinophagaceae > Ginsengibacter. Next base: position 23,111 of record JBDTOV010000043.1, read on the forward strand.
CCTCAGTGTAAGTGCAGGTAATGACAAATCGTCCTACTTTTTCTCCACAAATTATTTTAACCAGGAGGGTACTTTGATTAATACTTACCTGAAAAAATATGATGTCAGGGCCAATACAATATTTAATGTAAAAGATCATATACGTTTGGGTGAGAACGCTTACGTGGTATACAGGCAAAATCCCGGGTTTACTAATCAAAATGAAGGCAATTCAATTTCCAACACTTACCGTATGCCGCCTATTATCCCGGTATATGATATTATGGGAAATTTTGGCGGCACCCATGCTCCTCATTTAAGTAATTCAGAGAACCCGGTTGCCCGGCAAGTACGCACAGAAAACGACAGAAGTAATAGCTGGTCAATGATTGGTAATATTTTTGCTGAAGTTGATCTGTTGAAGCATTTTACCGTACGTACTTCTTTTGGAGGCACAGTTGAAAATTATTATTACTACAGTTTTTCACCGACTCCCTATAATAATGCAGAAGGAAACACCAATGCAAATGCTTTCACAGAAGGGTCTGGCTATAATAGTTTGTGGCAATGGACAAACACGGTGACCTATTCCAACGTATTCGGACTGCACAATATTAAAGTTATTGGTGGTATTGAATCAAAGAAGATCTATAATCGTGGTTTCTCTGCCGGGAGAATCAACTATTTTAGTATCGATCCCAATTACCTTATCCTGAATACCGGCAGCCCAACAGCGGGTGTTAGTAATAACGGGGGATCGCCTTTTCAGCGGAGTTTATTTTCACAATTTGGACGAGTTGATTATAGCTATAACGAAAAATACCTTATTAGCGGTACTTTACGCCGCGATGGTGCTTCAGTATTTGATCCCAATCATCGGTACGGTACATTTCCATCAATATCTGGTGGTTGGAGAATTTCACAGGAAGCGTTCTTTAAACCTCTTACATTCATAAATGATCTGAAATTTCGGGGAGGTTGGGGCAAACTTGGTTCGATTAATAATATCGGGGCAACCAATGCATATACTCTGTATTCTTCAGGTGCAGGATATTCCTATTATCCCATCACGGGAGATCCCAATGGGGCGACACTGGGCTTTTATCAAAGCCAGTTCGGTAACCCTCAAACTACATGGGAGCAGGATATCATTTCTAACGTAGGCATGGATGCTACGTTGTTAAATAACAAGCTAAGTTTTTCAATAGAGTGGTATCAGAAAAAGATAAGTGGTCTTTTGTTTCAAAAACAATCTCTCATAGCTAACTATGCGGGGGGCGCCACACAGCCAATTATCAATTCGGGGGATATTCAAAATACAGGGCTTGATATGAGTGCAACGTACCGCGCAAATTTTGGTTCAGATTTCCATTTAGACGTTACTGCGAATCTAACAACGTATAAAAGTAAAATCGTAAGCTTGCCGCCGGGTTATAAATACCAGGATTATAATAGTGGCGGATCAACCCGTATCGGTGCATTCACCAGGGCTCAACCAGGCCAGCCGATTGGAGAATTTTTCGGGTACAAGGTCATCGGTATTTTCCAGGATGCAAGTGATGTAACAAAGTCTCCGAAACAAGATGGTGCCAATCCTGGAAGGTTCAAGTTTGCAGATGTAAATAATGATGGTAAAGTAGATGACCAGGACAGGACATGGATAGGAAATCCCAATCCTGATTTTACTTATGGTCTTACCATAAACGCCGGGTATAAGAACTTTGATTTTTCAGTATTCTTATATGGTTCACAAGGTAACAAGGTGGTAAATTATGTAAAGTACTGGACAGATTTTCCACAGGTGTTTCGCGGCGGTATAAACAAGGATGCGTTATATAAATCCGCGATCCTGGTAAACGCTTCAGGACAACTTACCACTGTTTCCGATCCTACAGCGCATGTTTCTAATCCTGGCGCAACGGTTCCCGTTCTTGAAACTAATGGTAATACGAGTAATAGCGGTAAGTTTAATTCCTTTTATGTAGAAGATGGTTCCTTCTTAAAGTGCAGATCTTTATTGTTGGGATATACGCTGCCTACTTCTCCATTGAAAAAGATTGGCATTGATAAATTGAGGATTTATATCCAGGGCTCTAACCTGTTTACCCTAACAAAATATACAGGGCTGGATCCTGAATTACAACAGTCAGACCTGGGCAATAACAGCAATTTTGGAATTGACTTTGGTAACTATCCTTCTAATCAAAAAATGTACATGGTTGGTGTTACGGCCTCCTTTTAACCACTAATATTCGCTAAAAATAATTATTATGAAAAGATTTAAAATAAGGTATGTAATACTTTTTATAGCTATTGTATCCGGCATTGGCTATTCATGCAAAAAGAACTTTCTGGATGTGTCCCCGGTGGGTACGTTAAACCCGGCTATCATGGCCAACCTCCCGGGAGTCCAGGGATTGCTCATTGGAGCCTATGCTACATTGGATGGATACCCCGGAAATGGTGATGGCGGATGGGGTGGTGCCATTTCCAACTGGTCATTTGGGGGTGTTGCCGCTGATGACGCATATAAGGGATCGACTCCTGATGACCAGCCTGATGTAGTGCCATTGGAAAAATGGACTGCGAATGCCAGTAACAGTTACGTTGCGGGCAAATGGAGAAATAGTTATTACGGTATTCAAAGAGCAAATGATGTATTGCGGATTTTGCCGCTTGCTAAAGATATTCCCGCTGCACAGGCAGAAATAATTACTGCCGAAGCCCGGTTCATCAGGGGCATTCATCACTTTGAATTAAAAAAAGTATTTGGCAATGTGCCTTTTGTTGGAGAAAATGTAACCGGGGATACTTCGCAACCTGTCAGCGTCACCAATATTAGCGGCGCGGGTTTTGTAAACATTTGGCCTCAAATTGAAGCTGATTTTATGTTTGCTATGCAAAAGTTACCTGTTACTCAACCACAGGTGGGAAGAATTAATAAATGGGGTGCCGAGGCGTTTCTTGCCAAAGTGTATATGTTTCAAAAGAAATATGCTGAAGCCAAACCGTTGCTTGACGAGCTAATTAGCAGCGGAATTACTTCTGATGGATTACCGTATAGCCTGATTAATTATTTCAGTAATTTCAATCCGGGGCAGAATCATAAGGGAGATGCCGAAGGGGTATTTACAGTACAAATGTCAGTTAACGAGGGTTCAGGTAATGCGCAAAATGCCGGGCTGGGAGTTGCTAATGGAAATTATGGCGACTTGTTGAATTTTCCATACAATGCCGGACCAGGCGCCTGTTGCGGATTTTATAACCCTTCACAAAGTCTTGCAAATGCTTATAAAACAAACGCAAATGGTCTTCCCTTACTTGATGAAAGTTATAATAGTGGCAATAATGTGAGCGATCCGACAACCCCTTACACCGGAACCCTTGATCCAAGGATCGACTTTGCTATTGGCAGGAAGGGAATTCCATATCTTGATTGGGGTCCCCATCCCGGAGATTCCTGGATTCGTGATCCTGCAAACGATGGGCACTTTAATCCTAAGAAAAACGTGTATGCGCTTAGCCAGAAAGGCAAGTTATCAGGTACCGAAAGTTATTGGGCTTCTACGGAATTAACAGCCAATAACGTAAATCTTATTCGCTTTGCCGATGTATTGTTGTGGGCTGCAGAGGCAGATTTGCAACTGGGAGATCCTGGCACTGCACTTACACTCGTCAATAGAGTAAGGTCCCGGGCTGCGGATCGTACAGGATGGGTATATGCAGGAGGTGCAACATACGATGCTACTAAAGGAACGTATTCACCGCAAACAACTCCAGCGGCAAATTACAAAATTGGGCTCTATCCCGCAGGGGCGTTCAGTGACCCTGTATATGCTTTGAAGGCTATTATGTTTGAAAGACGACTTGAGCTTTCTATGGAAGGTCATCGCTTTTTCGACCTCGTAAGATGGGAAGTAGCTGATGTGGTATTAAATGCATATGCAGCACATGAAAAAACTGTGGTGCCTGTGTATGTCGGAGCACAATTTACTAAAGGTAAAAACGAGCTGTTCCCGATACCGCAGTCGCAAATTGATGCTCTTGCCGGAACAGGAACCCCTTATCTAAAGCAGAATCCAGGTTATTGATTTGACATGATTTTTTTTAAATAATTTTAGAGGTAGAGTTTTACTCTACCTCTTTTAGTTTTATTTTTATCAACCCCTTTCAAAATATATCCGCTGCATGAAATTTGTTAGATTATTTTCCTGGATCTCCTTCTTAATTATTATTTTTTTAGTTTCCTGTAAAAACAAAATTTCATTATTTAATGCTATTTCTTCTTCTCATTCCGCGATTCATTTTAATAATAAGATTATTGAAAATGATACCCTAAATCCAATTGATGTTACCAATATTTATAATGGTGGTGGAGTAGGCATAGGAGATTTTAATAACGATGGGTTGCAGGATATCTATTTTACCGGCAACCTGGTGTCTAATAAGTTGTATTTGAACAAAGGGAAATTTAAATTTGATGACATCACAACAGAAGCAAAGGTGGATGGCATGGGCAGGTGGTGTCGTGGGGTATCTGTCGTGGATATTAATAATGATGGCTGGATGGATCTATACGTTTGTGTTTCGATGGAAAAAGATCCCGGCAGAAGAGAAAATTTATTATATATCAACCAGGGGTTAGACAAGAATGGCATTCCGGTTTTTAAGGAAATGGCTGCAGAATATGGTTTAAATGATACTTCGCATTCAACTATGGCTGCTTTCTTTGACTACGATAATGACGGTGATTTGGATATGTATCTTGCGGTAAATCAAATCCTCCCGGAATTCAATCCCTCTGTGTTCCGCCCAAAATTTACAAATGGTACTTTTCCCAGTACGGGACGGTTGTATCGAAATGACTGGGACTCCCTTTTAAAGCATCCGGTGTTTAAAGATGTTACCAAACAAGCCGGAGTAACGATTGAAGGTTATGGGCATGACGTTTCTATTGCCGACTTCAACCGGGATGGCTGGGAGGACATATTTGTTACGAATGATTTTAATTCCAACGACCTGTTATATATCAATAACCACGACGGAACCTTTACTGATAAGGCAAGTACTTATTTTAAACACACCTCCGCAAATGGGATGGGCCAGGATGTAATTGATATTAATAATGATGGATTATCAGATGTGGTAGAGCTTGACATGAATCCTGAAGATAATTACCGAAAGAAGATGATGATGGGGTCTGATAATTATCAACTGTATATCAACAGTGATCTGTACGGCTACCAATACCAGTATGTGAGGAATTCGCTTCAGCTTAACCAGGGACCAACAATTAATTCAAGTGATTCTGTCGGTGATCCGGTTTTCAGTGACATAGGTTTTTTTTCAGGTATTTCACAAACGGACTGGAGCTGGTGCCCGCTGGTTACTGATTTTGATAACGACGGTTTCCGCGACATAATAATTACCAATGGATTTCCAAGGGACGTTACAGATCATGATTTTGTGAGTTTCAGGATGGGATCATCCTCGATAGCAAGCATGGATTATACGTTGGCGCAAATTCCAACGGTTAAATTACATAATTATGCTTTTCATAATAATGGTGATCTGACTTTTAACAATGTTACTTCTAAATGGGGATTAGAAGTACCTACGTTTTCAAACGGAGCTGCTTATGCGGATCTTGATAATGATGGAGACATGGATGTGATTGTAAATAATATAAATGATGAAGCATCTGTGTACGAGAATACTTCAAGGGATTCCAAAGTTAATCGACCAGGTTATCTGGCAGTAAAATTAAACGGTGATTCACTAAACGTAAACGGTTTGGGAACCTGGATAGAATTGCATTACGATGGAGGCAAACAACAGGTATATGAGCAAACACCCTATCGTGGATATCTTTCAACCATCCAGATAGAACCTCATTTTGGGTTGGGCAACGTATCGATCGTAGACTCCCTGGTTATTAAATGGCCAAACGGAAAAGAACAATTAATACAACATGTCAAGGCCAATCAAACCATAACAGTTAATAAGAAAAATGCACATGAATTGTATTCACGGGCTTTTTCTGCTAAGGGTATCAACCCGCTGTTTAAAGAGATTACTGACTCGGCAGGTGTTCGTTATTTGGATAAAGAAAAAGATTTTATCGATTTTAATATTCAGAGTTTAATTCCTCATAAATTTTCAGAATATGGCCCGGCCCTTGCCGTAGGCGACATGAACGGTGATGGGTTGGACGATATAATTAGTGGCGGCTCCTTCCTGAACAGTGCTCAATTATTTTTGCAACGATCCAATGGAAAATTCATTCAAAAAAGTTTATTGAAAGGGAAAGACACGCTCAGTAAAAATCGTGAAGACGAAGGGCTTTTATTATTTGATGCGGATGGCGATGGCGATCCGGATCTTTATATTGTAAGCGGTGGATTTGAAAGCAAGCATAATACCTCATCTTACCAGGATAAATTATATCTTAACGATGGTAAAGGGAATTTTACAGAAGACACCGCCGCTTTGCCGCAAAATTTTACCAGTAAATTTTGCGTCAGGGCAGTAGATTATGATAAAGATGGCGACCTGGACCTGTTTGTTTCCGGAAGGGTGGATCCCGCGGGCTACCCCAAACCTCTGTCCAGCTTTATTTTCAGGAATGATTCCAAAAATGGCCATGTTAAATTTACCGATGTAACGGATTCAGTTGCCCCGGCTTTAAAAAATATCGGGTTGGTTTGTGATGCTTTATTTACGGATTTTGATAATGACGGCTGGCCTGATTTAATATTGGCAGGAGAATGGATGCCGCTTACTTTTCTTAAGAATGATAAGGGTATTTTTAAAAATGTTACCACTTCTACTGGTATGGGTAATGAAGTTGGATGGTGGAACACTATTGTCGCCGGTGATTTTGATAATGATGGTGATATGGACTATATAGCCGGAAATTTGGGACAAAATTCATATTTCAAAGCCAGCGACAAGTACCCGGTTAATATTATCGCAAAGGATTTTGATAATAATGGAACTTACGATGCATTGATGTCCATTTTTTTACCCGTGTCGCAGGATAACCATGAAAAAAAGGAGTTTCCGGCAGAATCAAGAGATGATATCTTAAAACAGATGCCGGGGCTTCGGAAAAAATATGAGAATTATAAGTCATTTGCCAATGCACCCATGGATTCTATATTTACAAAAGAACAGCGGCAAGGCGCTTTACAATTACACGCTAATTATTTTTCATCGATTTTTTTGAGGAATGATGGCAATGGGAAATTTACGATGACTCCATTACCTGCACAGGCTCAAATATCCGCGCTGAATGGAATGTCAGTAAATGATTTTGACGGAGATGGCAACCTGGATGTGGCCATCAATGGTAATGATTTTGGAACGGAAGTTACTGTTGGAAGGTATGATGCATTAAATGGCCTGGTAATGAAGGGTGATGGGAAAGGAAATTTTATCCCTTTATCCATCCTTCAAAGCGGAATGTATATACCTGGTAATGGAAAGGCCCTGGTTACTTTACAAGGCAGTAAGGGAAATTATTTAATGACAGCAAGTCAAAATAAAGGAGCGCTGAAGGTATTTGAATTAAAAAGAGATGACACAATTATACATTTAAAGCCTTTAGATGAAAGTGCCATCATTACTTACCAAAATGGTAAAAAGCAAAAACGGGAGATTGGTTACGGGGCTTCATTTCTATCGCAATCGGGGCGCTTCCTAACAATCGATAAAAATGTTGTGTCAGTAGCAATAAAAAATAATAAAGGTGAAGTCCGCAGTGTAAGTTTGCATTGATATCTATCGATACATAATGATAAAAAGGAATAAAAACGCTGCCCAATATTCTCTTATTTTCTTATTAGGTTTCTATTATACCCTTCTTTTACCTTCGTGCAAAAATTATCGCAGGAACAGTACCCATGCTGACGTATCATTATCCAGCATACAAAATGGCGAGGCTTTGGCGAAAGTATATTGTCAGTCGTGCCATATGCTGCCAGACCCTTCTCTATTGGATACTAAAAGTTGGGAGGAAGGCGTATTGCCGGAGATGGGGCCGAGGCTTGGTATTTTGAGTTATGGATTTAAAATGTATCCGATATCGAAAGATAAAAGTTTAGGCCCGGGTTTTTATCCATCTCATCCTGTATTAAATTTCTTTGAATGGCAAAATATAATTGATTATTATGTTGCCACCTCTCCAGATTCTTTACCCGCACAAAAAAGAAATGAAGCAATTAAAAACGGCTTGCCACTTTTTAAAGTTGAGGTGCCTCCAGTTGTTTATAAAAGTGCGGCAACCTGTTACGTAAAGATTAACGCGGCGGATACTACTCATTCCATAATTATAAGTGATGCAATAAAACAAAACATTTATTTCTTTGATCGCGATCTGCAGGTGATAGACTCTATAAATAAAATTGGACCGGTTGTCGATATTGATTTTAATAAAAGTAGTTTATTCGCCTGCAACATTGGGGTGTTAAATCCTAACAATGGCAGGTTTGGGAAAGGGGAATTAATTGATAGGAATGCCCAAGGGCGCTATCAAATAGATTCAACATCGTTCATCGACAGCCTGCAAAGACCCGTACAGATAACCCCGGTTGATTTAAATAATGATGGAAAGAAGGATTACCTTGTTTGTGAGTTTGGATACTTAACCGGCGCTCTTTCATGGATGGAAAATTTAGGAAATAATATTTTTAAAAGGCATATTATAAGGGATGTTCCGGGAGCAATAAAAGTTTATATCCAGGATTATAATCATGATGGATTACCAGATTTATGGGCACTTTTTGCACAGGGAGATGAAGGGATTTTTCTGTTTACGAATAAAGGAAATGGAAATTTTGATCAAGAGCAGGTTGTAAAATTTCCTCCTTCTTACGGGTCGTCTTATTTTGAATTGGACGATTTTAATAACGATGGCTATCCTGATATTGTGTACACTTGTGGTGACAATGCGGATTATTCGCCGGTCTTAAAACCCTATCATGGGGTGTATATTTTTTTGAATGATAAAACAAATCATTTCACGCAAAAATATTTTTTCCCGGTAAATGGTTGTTATAAAGCAATTGCCAGGGATTATGACGGGGATGGAGATCTTGATATTGCCGCTATTTCGTTTTTTGCCGATTACGAACGCCAGCCGGAGGAAAGTTTTGTTTATTTGAAAAATATGGGTGATTTTACATTCCAGCCTTATTCGGTGCCTGGATCGGACATAGGCAGGTGGCTTACTATGGATGCGGGTGACATAGATGGCGATGGAAAGACGGATCTTATCCTCGGGAATTTTTCTGTTGGCCCGGTTAAAATGAGGCATGCGGTTGACTGGGAAAATTCTCCTCCATTTATTGTATTAAAAAATATAGGAAAATAAAAATACCAGGTATGTTTAAAAAGAAATTATCCTTTTGGTTGATTTTATTAATGATTATATCGGCCATTGTAGCTTCTTCAAATATTGCGGTATCCCAGTCTTTACCGTCATTCCGCATGCAGCTTACCAATGGAAATTTTTTTTCCGAAAATGATTTACCACATGATAAGCCGGTAATAATTATTTATTTCGCCCCTGATTGCGAACATTGCCAGGCATTAATTCATTCAGTATTAAAAAGAATACATGATTTTAAAAAAGTCCCGATTTTGTTGGTCACCTTCAACCCCATGCAGGAGGTGGCGAAATTTGAAAAAGAGTATCAAACTTCCAGGTATTCAAATATTATAGTGGGCACTGAAATACCTGTCTTCTTCTTCAGGGCTTATTTTAATATTGACAATACGCCCTTTACGGCGCTTTTTGATAAGAAGAGAAAATTAGTCATTTCCTATAAAAAGGAAACCCCGGTTGAAGACCTGGTAAAGCATTTACGAATTCTCTAACCTAAGACCAGTTGCAACTCATTTAAGTGATTTTTTTGTTTACATGTTTTTGTGACCCTTGAAAGACGTAATAATATTTTTTTAACAAAAATGTTAATTGCATGCGTCAAAAACAAAACTTTAGTTGTCTTTTATAATACTGTTTTTCTTACAGTACGTTTAATATCTTATTTTTTAACCTTTTATCGTTTGATATGACCACAAAAGCACTCGTATTTCCGAGAAAACTATTTTCACGGATTTTTTTTCCATTCATTTTACTAGTGGGTTTTCTTATTCCGGCACAACTTTTTGCGCAAGGCAAAACGGTTACGGGTAAAATATCCGGTTCGGATGGGGCACCCATAGCAGGCGTTACGGTCCAGGAAAAGGGATCCGGCTCAGGAACTGCGACTGATGCTTCCGGCAATTTTTCACTAAGTGTCAGCAAACCTGATGCAATCCTAACAATTTCTTCTTTAGGGTATGATCCCCAGATGATCCCCCTGGGTGGCCGCTCAGAAATTTCGATCACACTCCAGGGTTCCGCCGCAAAAGAGTTGGAACAGGTAGTAGTGATTGGATATGGAACAGCCAGCAGGAGAGATCTTACCGGCTCTATCGTAAAAATTGCAGGAAAAGAGGTTGCTGACAAGCCCAATACAAATCCGGTTTCTTCCTTACAAGGTAAAGTAGCAGGATTGTCAATAGTAAATAATGGTATTCCAGGACAAGCGCCGGACATTAGAATAAGAGGTACTATCAGTATTGGTTCTACCCATCCGCTTTATGTTGTAGATGGAATTTTTAATGATAATATTGACTTTTTGAATCCCAATGATATAGAATCAATAGAGGTTTTAAAAGACCCGTCATCATTGGCAATTTTTGGCGTTAAAGGTGCTTCTGGTGTTATCGCAATTACTACCAAACAGGCGAAATCAGGGCAACTTATTGTAAATTTTAATACTTCAATAGGGTTTAAGAAATTGGCAGACAAAATTCAATTAGCAAGTGGAGCCCAATTTAGATCAATTATTGCACAGGAAGCTCAAAATGGCTTAAATGATCCTGACCCAAGTATAGGCCAAAAGAATACGGATTTTGTGAATAACGAATTACCACTCTGGACAGGTAATACGGACTGGGTAGATGCTTTGACCCGCCAGGCCTCTTTTAATACCAGCAATATAAGCGTCGCCAGCGCCACTGATAAAAATAAGTTTTATCTCAGTGTCGGATATACAGGAGATGAAGGGATAGTGAAACATACAAAATATGAGAGAATAAATTTTAATGTAAATGACGAGGTAAAGGTGAGTAAAAACATGAAATTTGGATTTAATCTAATTGCATCTAGAGAAAATCTGCCTTATGGAAGTGATCAGCTAGATGATGCAAGAAGGGCACTCCCAATTATTAATTCTGCTCCAAAATCTGTTTTTGCGAAAAATCCTTACGGGAATGATTCTACCAACTATTATATGTATGAAGGTGTTCCGGTAATCCAAAATACCGAGCACAACCCTTTAATGGTAGTAGAAAACGAATGGAATAAACGAAAAGATATAAAATATCGTATTGTACCAAGTCTTTATGGTGAATACAATATACTAAGGGGATTAACTTTTAAGGCAACTATATATGCTGATGTTTCTAATGAGGATAAAAGAGAATACACACCTCTTTATTATTCTTATAATCCCACTTCAGGTGGCGACCAGGTTTCTCTATATCATAAAACATCTCGTGTTGACCAAAATAGCTATAATGTCAGATCATTTCAAGGAGATTATATTTTCAATTACAAGAAAATTTTTGGTGATCATTCTTTGACCGCAACAGCCGGATTTACTCATTATTATTGGGGCTTCTTTCAAACTACTGCTGCAACAATTCAACAATCTGGAGATATTCCAATACCAAATGATTCCCGTCTTTGGTATATAAGCTCCGGGTTTGGCACTCCTTCAAATCCAACATCGGCTCAGCATGAATATGCCACAGTTTCTGGTCTGGGAAGAGTGTTGTATAATTATAAATCAAAATATTTTTTGAACGGATCATTTAGAAGAGATGGTGCCAGCGGTATTAACAGTGTCTATAGCAAGAAATTCCAAAATTTTTGGGCTGTAGGTGCAGCCTGGGAAGTAACTAAAGAAAATTTTATGTCTGGTCAGAAAATTTTTAATTTTCTTAAAATAAAAGGTTCAATAGGGGTTTTGGGTAATTTCAATACCTTAGGGAATGATTATCCTGCATATCCCGGATTAGGGTATTCAAATGCCCAGTTTGGTGGCAATACCGTAACGGTAGCTAATCCAAACTACCTGGTAGATCCAAATCTCCAATGGGAACAAGTTCATGGTAAAGAAATTGGAATAGAATTTGGCCTTTTTTCAAATAGTTTTCGCGCCGAAATTAATTATTATGATAAAATAACTAAAAATTTATTGGCCTTCTTAAGGCCATCAGGTGTGTCGCCAACATTAACTAATTCCGGAGAAATATCAAATAAAGGATTTGAATTTTCTGCTAACTGGAATAAAAATATATCACAGGATTTTTCAGTAACTATTGCAGGAAATTTAACTACATATAAAAATCAGGTTGTTAAATTAAATTACCCTACAAATCTTGATCCTCAGGTACCCAACCAGGCTAAAGAGGGATATCCAATAGGTTCCTTTTTTGGATATGTTGTGGAGGGTTTGTACCAGAGTTATAACGACATTTTAAAATCACCGGTATATAAAGGTTCAGGAACATCTCCGGCACCTGGCGATTTTAAGTATAAAGATTTAAATGG
>JBDTOV010000044.1:0-34984 GCA_039933035.1 Ginsengibacter sp.
ATATCAAAAGAAAAATTTGTGGGAGTTGGTATTGGGATGCCGGGTTTTGTAGACGTAAAAAAGGGCATCAATTATTCATTTTTACAATTACCCAACAATAAAAGCATAACAAAATATATTGCTGATATAATTGGTTTGCCGGTATTCATTGATAATGATTCAAGCCTGATAGCTCTTGCTGAATTTTATTTTGGTGGGGCACAGTGCGAAAGAAATGCCATGGTGATTAATATAGGATGGGGCGTGGGTTTGGGAATGATCCTTAACGGGGAACTTTTCAGGGGCCATGAAGGCTTTGCAGGCGAGTTTAGTCACATCCCGCTTTTTTTAAATGGCAAACTATGCTGGTGTGGAAAAGTTGGTTGCCTTGAAACGGAAACTTCTTTGTTATTAATTATAGAAAATGCCAGGAAAGGTATCAGTTCAGGCAGGCTTTCTAAATTGAATTCATTGCCCTTTGACGATATCGAACTCGCCTTTGATGGCATTGTGCAAGCTGTTCAGGGAGGCGATCAATTCGCGGCAGAACTTTTTTCAAAGGCGGGATACAATATCGGTAAAGGCGTAGCAGTTTTAATTCACCTGTTAAATCCAAAAAAAATCATTCTTAGTGGGAGGGGGGCCGCAGCCGGACAAGTATGGCTGGCGCCCATTCAACAGGCATTAAATGAACATTGTATTCCGAGGCTTTATCAAAGTACCAGTATTGAAATTTCAACATTGGGCATGCAAGCTGAATTGATTGGTGCCGCAGCGCTTGTAATGGAGAATTATGAACGGGCACCGGTAATTAGAACGGCAACCAACGTATTATTAGCGTCGTAAAACATGATTAATTATTTTAAAGCAGCTTTTTTGTTTAGTGTATTAACAGCACCATTGAACGAATTTTTATAGTAAACTTTTAACTTGTTATATCAAAATTAAATTGACTATTATGACTTGAATTTCTACAATTACTTTAATACAATAATGTACAATAGAACCTTTCAAAGCAGCTTTTTTGCCTGGTACCTTGTCAGAACAAGTAGATAACTTTTATAAATTTTTAACAGCTATTAATAAAATCAAAACAACGATTATGAAAAGAAAAACCATTCGTTTACTCTTATGCCTGTTTATGGGTATGTTGAGCACCCTTGCCTTTTCACAGGCAAAAAAAACAATTATGGGTGAAATAAAGGATAGTACCGGCGGTGGACCGCTTCCCGGAGCCACCATTAGGGTAGTGGGTACTAAGACTGCAGCGGTGACCGATGCAGCCGGAAAATTTAGGGTAGAGGCGGCGCCGGGCGATAATTTGCTGATTACTTCAATTGGTTATCAATCCAAACAGGTTCATGTCGGTGATGAATCAGTAATTGCCGTTTCGTTAAATTCGTCAGCGTCTTCCCTGGAAGGGGTGGTAGTGACGGCTTTGGGGATTAAACAGCAAAAAAGATCCCTGGGCTATGCCACTACAACGGTGTCTGCAGATGAAATTACCAAAACAGCGCCTACTAATTTTGCTTCGGCATTATATGGCAAGGTACCCGGGATGAAAATTGCAACAGCACCGGGAGGTTCCACCAGTGGGGTATCTATACAATTACGAGGTCTTAATTCCATCACGGGCAGAACACAACCATTAATAGTAATGGATGGTATCCCCATTCATGATGGTGATTTTAATAATAGCAACTACTGGGGCGACCAGCGCCTCAGGGGAAACGGACTAATTGATCTGAATCCCGATGATATCGAAACTATCACGGTTCTAAAGGGTGCCTCTGCTGCTGCCTTATATGGTTCGGAAGCAACCAATGGTGTTATATTGATCACGACTAAATCCGGAAAAGGTAAAAAGGGATTTACGGTTGATTTCAGTTCTACTTTTTTCCAGGATAGGGTAGCCTATCTTCCAGACTTTCAACATGAGAGAGGAACAGGATTTAACCCCGGATACCAGATCTATTCCTCTGATGCCGAAGGATTTGCACATCATACTTTAAATGGCACTGACTATCGAACAATGGTAGGAGGTTCGTTGAGCTTCGGGCCGGTTTTTGATGGTAAACCGATTCTTAGCTGGGATGGTGTAATCCGCCCTTACTCAGCGCAAAAAAACAATTGGGCTGATCTTTTTCAGCATGGCAACAACACCGTGAATAACCTTGCTTTCTCGAATATATCTGAAAATTCGAGCACAAGATTTTCGGTTACCCAGCAACATTATGAAGGAACCAGTTTGGGTGCAGCAAACGATAAGTTGGTTTTTAGCCTGAATACTATTTATAAATTTGGAACTAAATTTCGGATCAATTTGATTGCAAATGACATTTGGCAAAAGGTACACAACCGGCCTTATTCAGATGATCGGTTGATTAATAATTTTACGGGTATGATGAGTGCTTTTGATAACGGAGCATGGTACCAAAATAAATATCAAACCAGCCTGGGTTATCGATATGTCACGGGAAGCAATCCTAGCTTAACACCTGATGAAAACCTTACATATGGCAATTACCGGGGCGACTTACTGGATTACATGTGGAATGTAAAAACGAGTACGCTTAACGAGTACAATAATCGCCTGATAGCGAGTACGACTGCTTATTGGGATATTATAAAAAATGTTCAATTGCGTGGTAGAATTGCTACCGACTGGACTTCTGACAAAAGTGAAAGTAAAAATGCTTCCAGCATACCGCTAGTTTATGGCTATTCAGGATCTTACGGGATATCCACAAATAATTATTCAATTTTATACGCAGATGTGCTCTTAACCTATTCAAAGAAAGTGAGTGATGACCTTGAATTGAAAGTTTTGGGAGGGTATACCGCCGACAAAGAATCTTCTTATGCTACCAGTGTGAGTACCAGGGACGGATTGACTACTGAAAACAGGTTTGATTTGACGTCTTCTTCTAACCCTCAATACAACAGTGCGGGCAACAGGTCCTTCTTAACTAAAGATGCGCTGATTGGGACGCTGAATGGAAATTATAAAAACTACCTTTTCCTGGAAGGAACAGTGAGAAGAGACAGAACATCCACAATGAATCCATCACAGAATTCCTTTGTATATCCGTCTGTAAATAGTTCATTTGTTTTATCGGATGTAGTGAAAATGCCTGCATTTATTAATTTTTCCAAACTCAGGGCGTCCTGGGGTATCGTGGGTAACTACCCCGGAGCGTATTTAGCTAATGTGGCGTATTCTCTTGGAAATTTAGGAAACCAGGGTTCCGGTGGTTCAACGTTGACTTCATCTGTTGCAACCGACACTTATGGTAACGACCTGATCAAACCTGAAAAAAAGCACGAAATAGAATTTGGGCTCGCGGCCGGATTTCTTAAAAATAGGTTGAACCTGGATGTGGCTTATTATCATGCCAAGGTTGTTGACATGATTTTACCGCTCCAATTGGCACAGTCAACTGGCGCCAGCCATATTTTAACCAACATTGGAACATTGCAAAATGCGGGAGTTGATCTTTCAATTAACGGTACTCCCGTTACTAATAAAAATTTCACCTGGGAAACCGGTATAAATTTTAATTTCAACAATAATAAAATTATAAAATTAACCAACGGTTCAAGTGAATTGATCAAAGCAGACTATGACGGAAACGCGGCTGTTTTAAAATCAGTAGTTGGCCAGCCAATTGGCGATTTGTATGCTCACCCGATAAAAACTGACAGTAAGGGTGAGCCCATTGTGAACGATTATGGTGACGGTACATTGGATTATCAAATTGATGCTACAAAATTGGTAAAATATGGCAATACGCAGCCGAAAGCGATTGGGGGATTTTACAATACAATCAGCTATAAATCCTTTGCAATGGAAATATATACTGATTTCAGGTTAGGAGGTTATGTGATGCCTACCGGCTTGAACTGGATGACTGGCCGTGGTCTTACTAAAGAGAGTTTAACTGGCATGGATAAAGCACATGGAGGTCTGTCCTATTACCTGGATGCTAATGGTTACGGTGTCTCAACCAGTGCTGCTGCGGGTCCAAATGGCGAGAAGGTTTATAATGACGGTATGTTATTAAAGGGTAATCTGCCCGATGGTACACCCAACGCTCATATTGAATCCTCGTCTGTTTATTATTGGTATGTGTACAATTGGGGCGGGCCTCAATATAGTAATTCACAATACTTCAAGTATATCGTAAAGAACAGTTTTTGGAAAGTTCGCGAAATAACATTGAGCTATAATCTCCCGGCAAAAATTGCCAGTAAGTTAAAAGCAACCAAGTTGCAGGTCTCAGTATTCGGTCGTAATTTATTCTACTTATACCGTACTATCAAAAATATGGATTCCGAACAATTGACTACAGGGCTAAGTTGGGATTCCCAGGTTAGCAATGCAGGAACCAATTTTACTACCAGGTCTTTCGGGGCATCCATAAGGGCCACATTTTAATTTTTAATCTATTAATACAGTTTTATGAAAAAAATATTTTTAATAATAGCAATTGTCGGGGTGGCCGGGTTATCGTCCTGCACCAAGAAGCAGTTAGCAGACGATTATACTGACCCCTCAAAAGTTTCTTCCACTACCGTTGAAAAACAATTTGCAGGGTTCTTATCCGCAAATTTGGGTTATGCCATGTACCAGTACTGGAATTATTTTGTTGTACTGCAGAATACAATGCTACCCTGGACTCAAACCGTAGGAATTATAAATTCCCCCGGCAGGTATGTTCCGGGAGCTGCTGCCATAGATACCAGGTGGTCTAATTATTATGCTTCCATGGCCCAGTATAAAGAACTGCTTAGATTGTATAGCACTTTAAGCACGGCTGACCAGGCAGACAAAAGAATATACATTATTGCCGCCACCATCTATTTTTACGACCAAACCCAAAAAACAGTGGATTTGTATGGAAGCATTCCCTGGTCTAATGCGGGATTGTTAGGTACAAATGGAGGAGATTATGTTAAATCTACGCCGACGTATGACGATCCTTCAACGATCTATACGACTATGCTGGATGATTTAAAAGGTTTTTCAGACGAACTGAATACAATAAGTTTAAAGACGGGAGTAGCAACGGTTATCAATACGCAGGATTTTATTAATCATGGTGACCTTACAAAGTGGAAAAAATATTGCAATTCTCTTCGCATGAGAATGTTGACAAGAGTCTCTGGAGTTGCCTCTTTTCAATCCCGGGTAAGCAGTGAAATTGCCGCTATGTTAGCCAATCCGTCTAACTATCCGTTAGTGCTTACCAATGCTGACAATATTTTGATTTCAGTTACCGATCCTACCACCGGCGTCAGCAATGGATCGGGTACAGGTTCAGGTGCATCTTTTCATACCGGATTAATTGGCTGGGGTGGAGGCGATATTTCCGGAAAAGTTATGGTGGATTTCATGAATAATAATGCAGATCCAAGACTAAGGACGATATTTGCGCCGGGAGACAGCGCCAAACCTGCAGGTACTTATACAGGTCTCGATCCATCGTTAGGAAACACTCCCGCAACTGATCTGGTAAACAGCGGTAAACTGGCCCGTTATAACCGCTCAACACTTTCACAAAATATTTATGTCCCGGGTATGATAATCAATGCCGCGGAAGTTAATTTCCTTTTGTCTGAATATTATTTGAATGCGGGGAATGATGCTTCTGCAAAATCAACCTATGAGGCAGGCATCAATCAATCTGTTGATTATTATTACTACCTGCGTACAATCAGTAATGATAATACAGATATGTTATCCTTGAAGCCTCCTGCACCCGCTGAGAAAAGTGCTTACATTGCCAGCAGCGGGGTCGCATGGGCTACTGCCGCTACTACCGCCGAAAAATTGAATAGAATAGCCACTCAAAAATGGATCAATTATAATGTTTTGGAACCTGATGAAAACTGGGCTGAAATAAGAAGACTAAAACTTCCCGCATTGGTTTTTGTTGCTGACAATTCAGGATTGGCATCACTTCCTCCAAACAGGTGGGTCTTACCTTCAAACGAAATTACCTACAACAGCACGAATTACGAGGCTGTTGCAGCCAACGATAAACTAAGTACGAAGATTTTTTGGGACATTAAGTAGTACTTGTATTGGAAATAAATGTATAAATAAAGGCCCGCAGTTTTTACTGCGGGCCTTTATTTATACACGACATCCCTCAACACTATTGAGGTTGGCGTCCGGCAAGTCCCGTGCTCTTACGGCTTGTCAGGCCAACGTAACAATATCAGAAGAACTTGAATAATAAATTATAAAGATTTAATATTACAAAAGGTACGCTTTCGAAGACGCTTTCCTATTTTCAACAGGTACAGCAAAATAACGTTACTAATTGAAGAATTTAATAAGTGAGAATTGGATTGGCAGATAGCAAATAATAATCTCGTCCGGTTCTAATGAATTTTTATTATGAGTTGGAAATTATCCCGGTATTTTTATTTTTTCGCATTCGTTGTCATATGTGCTTCATGCACGCATGACAATAAAAAATTATTTACGGAGATTCCTTCTTCGCATTCCCATGTCAATTTTAAAAATGAAATAAAAGAGGATGTAAACTATAACATTCTTACCTATGAATATTTGTATAACGGTGGGGGCGTAGCCGTAGGCGATGTAAATAACGATGGATTGCCGGATATTATGTTTACGGGCAACATGGTTCCCAATAAATTGTATCTTAATAAAGGTAACTATGAGTTTGAAGATATTACCGTTAAGGCAGGTGTGGCAGGAAGAAACAAATGGAAAACCGGCGTGGTCATGGCTGATGTAAACGGTGATGGTTTACTGGATATATATGTTTGCTATTCCGGCCCGGGGGATGATGCAGGAAGGACCAATGAATTATACATCAATAAAGGTATAAAAGATGGCGTTCCCGTATTTGTAGAAAGTGCAAAAGAATACGGGCTGGATGCACCCGGTACTTATACAACAAGCGTTGCTTTTTTCGATATGGATAATGACGGTGACCTGGATATGTTTATGGTAAACCATGGTGAAATGTTTTACAATCCCTTTTTCAATACTGAAAAGCTCCGGGCCACCCGCGATCCTAAATATGGCAACAGGATGTATAGAAATGACAACGGCCATTTTACCGATATCAGCTCGGAGGCACATATAGATGGAAGCGGCTTGAACTTTGGCTTAAGCGTGGCCATAAGCGATCTAAATAATGATGGCTGGCCGGACATCTATGTTACCAACGATTATAGTGAAAGAGATTTTTTATACCTGAATAATAAGAATGGAACATTCAGGGAAGTATTGTTAAAAGCAACCGGCCACATTTCTGAATTTGCTATGGGCAGCGACATTGCTGATTATAACAATGACGGCCTTAATGATATTATGGTGCTGGATATGTTGCCTGAAGACAACCACCGCCAAAAACTTTTGCGTGGCGCCGATGATTATGATAAATATACGATGCTGGTTGATCATGGTTACCATCACCAGCAAATGAGAAATACCCTGCAATTGAACAATGGCATGGATTCCAGTGGTATGCCTATATTCAGTGAAGTGGGTCAATTGGCCGGGATTTCCAATACTGACTGGAGTTGGTCGCCCCTGTTCGCGGATTTTGATAATGATGGCTGGAAAGATCTTTTTGTATCTGACGGTATATTAAGGGATATGACCAACCAGGATTTTGTGAAATACACTTCGGGTTATTCCGATAATTATATAAAAGTAACCGGGCATACCGCGGAAATGTGGCAACTGGTTCAAAGCATGCCCTCCACCAAGCTGACCAATTATGTTTTCCAAAATAATCATAACCTTGGCTTTACGAACGTGACGGCGGATTGGGGAATCGATAAACCCGGTATTAATAACGGTGCCGCCTATGGGGATCTCAATAACGACGGTAACCTGGATCTTGTTATCAATAACCTGAATAGCACCGCTACGATCTATAGAAATAATTCAACACATAAAGGGGCACATTATGTAAAAATACAATTCAGGGGAGCCGATAAAAATACTTTGGGTATTGGTGCAAAGGTTTTCCTGAAAGCGGCCAGTACGAACCAATTCCAGGAACACTATGTAAATCGCGGCTTTCAATCTTCGGTTGACCCGGTAATGCATATTGGACTGGGAACAGATAGTATCATTCAGTCTTTGAAAGTAGTATGGCCGGGAGGTAAAATTTCATCACTTACTAATGTACGAGCCGATACTTTATTGGTTATTGATGAAAAATCAGCCGCAGCCATGGATACGATTACTACAGTTGCTATAAAACCAATCTTTAGAGATGTGACTAAAAATTCAGGAATCAACTTTATCCACAAACAATCCAATTTCGTTGATTTTAAAATTGCACCTTTACTACCCTACCAATTATCTAAAATAGGCCCTTGTATCGCCAAGGCAGATGTAAACAAGGATGGATTGGAAGACGTTTTTATTGGAGCATCAGCCGGGCAGGAATGCCAGTTATACCTGCAGGCTCCTGATGGAAGATTTCATCTTTCCGGTAGCCAGCCCTGGAATAATAATAAAGATATTTCCAATGCAGATGCATTGTTCTTTGATGCGGATGGGGACGGCGACCCTGACTTATACCTGGTAAGCGGCGGCGCTGATTATCCCTTGCATAACAAAAACTACCAGGACAGGATATTCGAAAATGATGGTCATGGAAATTTTAGGGAATTGCTGAATGTATTGCCCCCCGAAACAATAAGCAGTTCCTGTGCAAGAGCAGGCGACATCAATAACGATGGCCTCCCCGATTTATTTATTGGAGGCCGGTTTAGCATCGGTAAGTTTCCGGAAGCACCGGAAAGTTGTATCCTGGTAAATAAAAGTACGCCAGGCCATATTCTTTTTGAGAAAGATGTGTCGCAGGCTGATAGTGCTTTATCACACCCCGGTATGGTTACGGATGCCGTGTGGGTAGATCTTAATAAAGATGGCTGGAAAGATCTTTTGGTAGTAGGACAGTTTATGCCCATAACTGTTTTTGAAAATCACCGTGGAAGACTCACCAACGAAACAAAAGCATATGGTTTGTTGGATACTAACGGTTGGTGGACACGGATACATGCTGCTGATTTTGATAATGACGGAGACACTGATTTTGTAATTGGGAACCTTGGTGACAATACACAATTTAAGGCGGCTATTAATGAACCATTGACAATTACCTACGACGATTTCAACCAGGATGGAGTTATCGATCCCGTGCTTTGTTATTACATTCAGCACAAAAGTTATCCTGTGGCGACCAGGGATGAAATTTTCGACCAGATGCCTTCATTGCATAAGAAGTTCAGCAGCTATGAATCTTATGCAGATGCGCAGTTAAGTGATATATTCACCAAAGAACAATTAACAGATTCAAAAACAATACATATCAAAACACTCAAGTCTGTTTACCTGCAAAATAATGGAAACAAAAAATTGGGGATGCAACCATTGCCGGCAGCGGCGCAGCTAAGTATGGTAAATGGTATCGTATCCACTGATCTAAAAGGAAATGGTGTTAAAGACCTCATTCTGGCGGGAAATTTTTATCCCTGGCGGGTGCAGCAGGGACCTTTAGATGCCGGAATAGGCTTGTTATTGAATAACAACGGAAAAGGGAATTTCAGACCTGGATTTTTTGCGCAAACAGGTTTATATATCCCCGGCGATGTGCGTAACCTCATCTCCGTTACAACAAATAATGGTTTATTGCTTATCGCCGTTAAGAACAATGATGCCGTGCAGGTATTAAAAGAAAATGATTGATTTTTTTAGGAGAGTATCCGGATGATAAAGGAATACTTGATTAAACATTTACTCAAATTTTTTATTTAGTTTCATTATGAAAAATTTGCCAAACTATTCAAACTGCAAAATACTTTTTGATTTAATATCAAAAGGAGATCAAACAGCATTTAAAGCTTTGTTTAATGAATATAAAAACAAAGCTTACGCAGTTGCCTATAAATTGACTAAATCTTCCGTTGCTGCGGAAGATATTGCGCAGGAAGTATTCATTAGTGTTTGGGTAAGCAAAAAGCACTTGCCTTTTGTGAAAGATCCTGTGGCTTATATGTACACTATTATTTACAACCAGGTGAAGGGTTATATCAGGAAGGAAAACAATCAGAACAGGCTGCTGGAGATTTCTTATAAAAAATTAAAACTAACCTCTGACGAAACGGAAGAAACGATTTTGGCAAAAGATAGCCAGCAAATTATTGATGAAGCACTATCCAAACTAACTCCTCAAAAAAAGTTAATCTATACCCTGAGCCGGCAAGAAGGCAGGACCAACAGTGAAATAGGCGAAACGCTTCATCTTTCGCCGCATACGGTAAAAAGTCACCTGGTGCAAACCGTGAAATTTATCAGGAAATATTTCGACAATGCAGCCAACATCCTCATTGCAGTGACAGCAGTTTTATTTTTTTAAGATTTTTTTAAGATTTCTTCATCCTTTTCCGCTGCAGCTTACTCTATACAATAGGGACGAGATTTTTTCAATGGGAATACCGTGTCCCACTTACGTTGTATGGACCAAAACAGAATACGCTTTTTATTAAAACTTTATTCAGATCAACTCGCAACCCCTAAAGAAGTTGAGGAATTATTCGATCTTTTGAAAACGGCAGAGCCGAATGACCAGTTAAAAAAATTGTTTGTCGAATCAGTAATTCATACGGAACCTGAAATTGTTTTACCGGAAGAGGCCTGGGATACCATATGGAATAACATTAGTGCCGGAACGTTTTTGCAACAAGAACAAAAAACGCCTGTAATGCTCCGGACAAGGACTTTCGCCGCAGCAGTTGTGGCAGCAATTGTGGGTATTGCAGGATTTTTTATCGTTCATAAAAAAAAGCAGGAGATACCGGTTGCGGTTACACGAAATATTGACAAAGAAGATATCAGGCCCGGTGGCAACAAGGCCCTACTTACTTTAGGTGATGGCACTTCGATTGTTTTGGATACAGCTCAAATGGGTTACCTGGCCAGTCAAAGCAACACCAAAATAATTAAATTGAATGCAGGCTTACTGAGTTATAAGAATGGGAAAACACCGGGAGGAAAGATATTGATGAATACCATAACGACTCCCCGTGGAGGGCAGTATGAGCTTGAGTTGGAAGATGGTACCAGGGTTTGGTTGAATTCGGCCTCGTCCCTTGTGTTCCCCACTTCGTTTACGGGCAAAGAACGAAGCGTTGAGTTAAAAGGTGAAGGCTATTTTGAGGTAGCCAGAAATGTGGTGAAGCCTTTTCATGTAACCGTTAATAACGTGGATGTACGGGTGTTGGGGACCCATTTTAATATTATGAGCTATGGTGATGAAGAAAATATAAACACCACTTTGCTCGAAGGCAAAGTAAATGTAACAGCGAACAGTGTAACAAAAAGTTTAGTACCGGGAAAAGAAGCCATTGTAAACAGGGCAACGAACAGTATTGAAATTAATAAAGCGAATATTGACGAGGTGATAGCCTGGAAAAATGGCGAGTTCCGTTTTAAGAATACAGGTATAAGAGAATTGATGCGGCAAGTGGCCAGGTGGTATAATGTAGAGGTGGAATACGAGACAACCACAAACGGCCAATATTTCACCGCGTCGTTGCCGAGAATGCAAAATATAGCTGCGTTGCTGGAAACACTTGAACTCACCGGGACCATTCATTTTAAAATTGACAATAGAAAGATAATCGTGTTACCCTGACAACATTTCAATAACCGGATCATTAAACCAACTTAGAAGAAAAAATAATTTACAATAACTGCAATAAAAAACCAGGAACGATGTGACGATCGCCCCCGGGATTTTCAGGCTAATAAAAAAGTCCCTTGACAGATGACTCTTATTTGTAACCTTAACAACAAAAATATGATTTTACTGGTACGCGCCAATTCTTCAACTGCTAAAAAGCTTTTGTTGAACCAAATAACGCTTAGTATGAAACTTATTACAATTCTAATGCTGGTTGCCACGCTGCAAATAAGTGCGAAAGGCATTTCGCAAAGAATAAGCATCTCGGTTAAAAACGCAACGATCGAAGAGGTATTTGAACAGTTGCAACAAAAAACGGGATATCATTTTATTTTTAATAGTGTCATGCTGGCCAATGCTAAAAAAATTGATTTGCAGGTAACCGGCAAGACCATTGAAGAAATATTGACCTTATGCTTTAAAGACCAGCCATTCACCTATTTAATAAAGGATAAAGTAATTATCGTAAAAGAAAAATCACCGCTTATAAAGCCAGTGCCCGGGGAAAATCTGCCGGACGCCCTACCGCCGCAAACGCTGCATGGTGTGGTAAAAGATGAAGAAAATAAACCCATAGATGGCGCTTCGGTGCTTATCAAAAAACTGCATTTGGGAACGGCTACCAATAAAGAAGGACAATTTGAATTACAGGTTCCTGGAGGCACTCACGAATTGGAAATTTCCTTTGTTGGATTTAAAACCGTTACCCAATCAATTACCATTGGCGATACACCACCTGCTGATATATCCATCACGCTGTCACCCGTTACCGGGGGTTTAAATGAAGTGCTGGTAGTAGGGTATGGTACACAAAGAAAAAGAGATGTAACGGGAACGATCAGTAGCATAAAAGGGGATGATTTTAAAAATGCCCCCGTGAGCAATGCCGCCACTTCCCTTCAAGGCAGGGCTTCCGGCGTTACCATTGTGAGTGGCGATGGAGCCCCGGGTAGCGTGCCCAGTATTAGAGTACGCGGTACCGGCACTATTAATAATGCTGATCCGCTCACTGTTATCGATGGTGTTCCTGCAGGCGGACTCGATGACGTTAACCCTAACGATATCGCCTCTATCGAAATTCTAAAAGATGCCTCTTCCTCTGCAATTTATGGTTCACGGGCTGCTAACGGGGTTGTGCTGATAACGACGAAAAAGGGAAATTTTGGTGAAAAACTTAAAACCACGGTCAATTATTTTACCGGGAATAATAAAACCATCAAATATATCAACGTGCTTACCGCGCCTGATCTTGCTGCTTTAAAAACCGAAGCGTATACTAACGATGGATTGCCGGTTCCTTCAGTATGGACTGATGCCTATTATGCTACCCAACGTACAGACTGGCAACACCAGGTGTTAACAACAGGGCATACCCAAAATGCTGACGTGGCGCTTCGCGGTGGTAATGCGACCTCGAGCTATAGCTTTTCCGGAAACTATTATTATGAAAAAGGAATCATTACTAATTCCTATTTCAAGCGCTATAATTTCCGGATTAATTCTGAACATAAGGTTGGCAACCGGATAAGGGTCGGTGAAAATATCGTCTACTCCAATACGTTAGGTAATTCTCCCGATACCCGGTCTACCCAAACGGGGCTTTTATGGAGCACGATTCGTTTTAACCCTGCCATACCCGTCGTAAATGCAGATGGCACCTGGGGAACTTCGCAGGCAGATAACCAGTTAGGCGATATTAATAACCCGCTGGCCACTCTTAATTCAAATGATAACAGAAATAACTATAACCGAATTCTTGCCAATGGTTTTGCGGAGCTCGAGATAATAAATGGTTTAAAACTCAGGGCCAACTATGGATACGATCAAACTACGAATGATGGCAGTAGCTTTTCAATAGCCACACCCACACAGACCCGCGGCCCGTCCCTTTCTTCATTAAATAATTATTTTAATAAGAGCAAATCTTTCCTGGAAGAATATTTTCTTACCTATAATAAAAAATTCGGTCTGCATAATCTTAACCTTACCGCCGGCTACTCTTCACAAATATTCAGCGGTAATGTTTTCTCTGCATCCAGGACCGGCTTTTCCGATACCAATCCCGATCAACGCGTACTGAATCTCGGTAACAGTTCATCTGTTGGCAATGGCGGTTATAATTATAACGCTTCCGGACTGCAATCTTATTTCGTTCGGGCGAATTATGCTTTTAATGATAAATATCTTCTAACGGCAACTATGCGGGCCGATGGTTCCAGCAAGTTTGCGCCCGGTAAGCGTTGGGGCTATTTTCCTGCATTTTCTGCGGGCTGGCGCATCAGCGACGAAAAATTCTTTGCAAATGTAAAGTCAATCAGTTCTTTGAAAATTACCGGTGGCTGGGGGCAGTTAGGTAACCAGAACATCGGTGACTTCCAATACCTCGGCACTATTGGCCTGGGTGGAGGCGGTTACTCTTATAATTTTGGAACCGGTACGGTTAATCAAAATGGCGCTTACGTAACCAGCCTGGCTAATCCAAACATAACCTGGGAAAAGGCCTCATTAACCAACATAAGCCTGGAGTTCGGTATATTGGAAAATCGTGTAACCGGTACCGTTACGTACTTTGATAAAAATACCAGGGATATGCTCGTGCTGGCGCAACTCGTAGAAACTTACGGGGCACAAACGTCACTGCCTGATAACGGTGGAAATATAACCCTGCCCAATGTAAACCAGGGAGAATTGAATAATCACGGAGTAGAACTGGAATTAAATTATAAGGGACAGGTGGGGAAGTTTAATTTTTCTATCGGTGCTAATGGCGCTTTCCTTCATAATAAGGTGACGAAGCTTTATGGCAATTCAACCTATCTCGGCTCTACTGCTTATGGAAGGGAAAATGTAGATATTTCACGTACTTACGAGGGGCAGCCAATTGCTTCATTTTACGGATTCAACACTAACGGTCTATACCAGACGCAGGCAGAGATTGATAAAGATGCCAACATTGCGAATGATCCTAACAAGGGCAATATACAACCGGGCGATGTAAGATTTATAGATCAAAACGGTGATGGTGTAGTTGACGATAAAGACCGTGTAAGGTTGGGTGATCCGAATCCTCGTTTCGTATACGGCATTAATGGTTCTGCAAATTATGGGCACTTCGATATAAGCTTCAATTTTGCAGGCGTGGCTGGTGTTCAATTATATAATGCAGACAGGCTTTCGGGATTGGATGCGACACAAAACTTTAACTGGTATGCTGAAGAAAAAGGCCGCTGGCACGGAGAAGGGACAAGCAACAGTATTCCACGTTTGTCAAGAGATAACTTAAATAACAATTATCGCTCATCAGATTTATGGGTCCAAAACGGCGCGTATCTTTCTTTGAAGAGTGTGGCATTGGGTTATACTTTTTCAAAACAAAGAATTGCCAATATGGACCTGCCGGACATAAGACTTTACATAAGCGGTTACAATCTTTTTTACATAACTAAGTATACCGGGTACACGCCTGAACTAGGTTACACCGGCGGCAATTTGCAAAGAGGTGTTGACGTCGCACAATATCCGCAGGCGAGGAATTTCACTATTGGGGGTACCATTAATTTTTAAATGATGAAAATGAAGTTTATGAAAAATAAAAATATTGTATACTTATTGTGGATTATGCTGGTGGCAATAGTTTTTAATACAGGCTGTAATAAAAAACCACTTGATCAAACTCCAACCGGCCAGTACACGACCGGTAATTTCTGGCGCAACCAGGCTGATGTAGTGGCAGGCATCACCGGTATTTACAATATACTTATTACGGAAGACTGGGTGGGCCACAATCTGTATATTTTCGATGATCAGTCTGATGATATATCGGTTGATGGTGACCATTCTGATTTTAAGGCAATCGAAAGGTTCAATATCGATCCTACACTACAGGTAATCTATACGATCTGGCCTTTTGCTTATGAACAAATTGGCCGTGCCAATAACGCAATTATTTATATTCCGAAGGTGCCTGTAATTGACGAAGACATCCGCAAACGTTCCATGGGTGAGGCCTATTTTTTAAGGGCCTATGCTTACTTTGAATTAAGCAAAATTTATGGTGAAGTGCCGATAATTTTAGAAGATAACGTTCTTACGGGGACCTATAACGTTCCAAAATCTTCAGTGGATTCAGTAAGGGCACAAGTAGAATCAGATTTATTAAAAGCTATTGACTTATTGCCGGAAACCTATGGCGATGCTGACAAGGGTCGCGTGAGCAAAGGTGCTGCGGAGGGTATGCTTTGCAAGTTGTATATATTTGAAAATAATTTTGCTAAAGCCGTACAATATGGCAACCTGGTAATTAATAATCCAAATTATGCACTTGCTCCTAACTATACCGATAACTTTACATCGGGCAAGCAGGAAAGAGATCCTGAAATTTTGTTCGCAGTCTGGAATAAAGATCAAACAATTCCCAACGTGCCAGCTTCCCCTATCAGCATATATTTTTCTCCAAGGGCCTGGCAGGGCTGGGGTTTTCATCATCCTACGCAAAATTTTGCTGAAGAATTTGAACCCAATGATACGATTCGAAAGCGTGCGACTTTAATATCGGTTGGGGATTCACTTCCCCATCAAACCAACCTGGTAACCATTGGCGCGGGGGATGCGTTTCAAATGTTTGCAGGAAAAGAAGGGCAGTCAACAGGAAGGTTGTTGCCCAGCATGTCAACTACCGGCTATTTCATTAGAAAGTATACTGCCTACCTTCCTGATAACAGTGGCGGCCTGGATTTCAATTTGAAACAACCTATCCTGCGAACTTCAGATGTGTATCTGCTGGTTGCCGAGGCTAAGATAAGAACGAGTGGCCCCGGCAGCGGCGATGCTGAAATAAATACCGTGCGTGCCAGGGCAGGTTTACTTCCTGTATCCAACGCGGGAATGCCCCAGTTAATTCACGAGCGCAGGGTGGAGCTTGGAGGTGAAAACATCCGCTGGCAGGATCTTCTTCGCTGGGACAAAGACAAGATCATAAACCTGGATACCATCGTGAGCCGGCCAAAAACATCCTCTCCTCTGGCTCCGTTTAATGGCGCAGCCGTAATACCACCAAGAGTATTTACAAGACCCAAAAATTATTATATGCCGCTTCCCCAGGAGATTATCGATGAAAGCAAAGGGGTTATCAAACAAAATCCGAATTATTAATATTGCCAGTAACGTATTCCTGATTAAAAACCATCAAAACCTTTAAAGCGCTTGTCTTTAAAGGTTTTCTTTTATTATTATCGCTAAATTATTCACATTGTTTACATACATTACCCTCGCAAGTCCGGGCTCCCGTTTTTCGGAGAGTGACCTTCCCCGTATATTGGGAGGTGTATGGATGCGTCATACAAAATATTTCCTTTCTATTCTTCTCGTATTTTTTTGCAATGCTTCTTTCGCCCAATTAAACAAACAGAACCTCTCTTCTTTTATTGAACGTATTGTAAAAGCTCATTCTACCTCTTTTGTAGTGGAAGAAATTCCGACGCAAAAAGGTAGGGATGTCTTTGAATTGCAAAGTAAAAAGGGTAAAATTATTCTTCGTGGTAGCAATGGCGTTAGTATTGCATCGGGTTTAAATTATTACCTTAAAAATTTTTGTCATTGCCTTATTACCTGGAATGGCATCAACATGAAACTGCCAGATAAATTGCCTGTAATTACAGGTAAAATTCACCAGGCAACACCGTATCAATATCGTTATTACTTAAATTATTGCACCTTCAATTATTCTATGAGTTGGTGGAACTGGGATCGCTGGCAACAGGAAATTGACTGGATGGCAATGAATGGAATTAACCTGCCGCTGGCCGTTACCGGGGAAGAAGCTATCTGGCAAGAAGTATATCAGAGCATGGGTTTTACAGATGATGAGCTTAATAAATTCTTTTGCGGTCCTGCCTATTTCTCCTGGTTTTGGATGGGCAATTTAGACGCGTGGGATGGCCCGCTTCCGCAACATTGGATGGATACCCATAAAGAATTGCAAAAGAAAATTTTGGAGGCAGAAAGATCATTTGGAATGACGCCGGTGCTGGCCTCATTCACCGGACATGTACCACCATCATTCAGGGAAAGATTTCCCAATGCTACAGTAAAGAAGGTAAATTGGGGTGCAGGTTTTGAGGATACGTATGTGCTTGATCCATCTGATCCGATGTTTGAAATGATCGGCAAAAAATTTATTGAAGCACAAACTAAAGAATACGGTACCGATCATTTGTATTCTGCGGATACATTTAATGAAAACCTGCCACCTTCCAATGATTCTGCTTATTTGAATGATATTAGTAAAAAGGTTTTTAAATCGATGGAGAAAGCCGATAGTAAAGCAATTTGGGTTATGCAGGGTTGGATGTTTCATTACCAGGCCGATTTCTGGAAACCCACCCAGGTAAAAGCTTTACTAAATGCAATACCAAACGACCACATGATCTTACTGGATCTATATAGTGAAAGTCACCCGGTATGGAGCCGCACCGATGCGTATTATGGCAAGCCTTGGATCTGGTGCATGCTGCATAATTTTGGCGGTAATATCAGCTTATGGGGCAGAATGGATCACGCGGCAATTGATCCATCATCTGCCTTGCACAA
This sequence comes from Ginsengibacter sp., assembly GCA_039933035.1. Lineage (GTDB taxonomy): Bacteria > Bacteroidota > Bacteroidia > Chitinophagales > Chitinophagaceae > Ginsengibacter. The sequence goes on from JBDTOV010000044.1 coordinate 18,315, forward strand.
TGATTCATCTGGTAAATTGATGGGCATTGGATTAACTCCGGAAGGTATTGAACAAAATCCTGCCCTGTATCAACTCATGCTGGAAAATGTATGGCGGGATAGCGCGATAAATGTTTCCACATGGCTCCAGGATTATGCTTTACGGCGTTATGGAAAATATAATGCATTCATCAACGAAGCATGGAAAATCTTGCATAACACCGTTTATAACGGCGGACTGGGCGAAGGTGGTCCGGAATCGATTATTGTGTCACGGCCAACCATAGACGTATGGGGTAGCAGGGTAAGGACGAAGCTGGATTATAATCCGAAAGACTTACTGCAGGCATGGAGCTTATTTGTAAAAACAATACCGGAACTGCAGGAAAGTGATGGCTTTCAATATGACCTGGTTGACATAACGCGGCAGGTACTTGCCAATTATGCAACCCCGCTACAACAGAAATGGGTATTGGCATATTTGCAACATGATACCGTTAGTTACGATAGGTATACCAGTGAATTTCTTGATGTAATGGATGATATGGACGAACTCCTCAATACCAGGAAGGATTTTTTGTTGGGTAAATGGATACAGGATGCCCGGTCGAATGGTGTTACTGAAAGTGAAAAGGATTTGTATGAATTGAATGCAAGGGATATTGTAACACTATGGGGGGATAAAGAAAGTGAATTGCATGAATATAGCAACCGGCAATGGGCCGGGCTAATTAAAGGTTTTTATAAACCCCGTTGGGAAAAGTTTTTTGTTTACATGAAACAAAAGATGATCAAAGGCGACAGAATGGAAACTTCCGATTTTGAAAAATCCATTAAGGAATGGGAATGGCAATGGGTGAATGAAAAAGATCATGATCATTATAAAGCAGGGCCGACGGGTAGCTCAATACAGATTGTAAATCAGTTATTTCAAAAGTACGAACCACGCATCAGTAAAATGGGTAAATAGATTGGCGTTAGGTGGCCGGGGAGATCCTGGAGAATTAGGTGATTGGAAAAATACATTTAACATGTTGCAGAAAGGTAAAACTGCTTTTTATTCCTCAACTTTTATTACGAAAGATCAAACTGACGCCAATGATTACCTATTTGGCGGGGAGGCCTGGGTCATAGTTCAATTGGGGTGAACAGATACAATTTGGGCCGTTATCCGGAAAAAATAAATGCACCGGGTTTATATATTCCCGGATACCGGCCGCAGAAAGGAAGCAACACTTTATTAATTAATGATGAGGACGGAAAAGATCCTGTAAGAGTTTCTACTCAATCTAAAATACGAGCAGGAAGATTCTTGCATAAGTTGACATTTTGAAAAAATGAAATAACATAAATAGAATCATAATGGCCAATAAATTTGAACGCTTTACGTCACTTGACGTGTTTCGGGGACTGACTATTTGTTTTATGATTATCGTTAATAGTCCGGGGTCGGGCGCAGGTGTATACGTGCCGTTGGACCATGCCCAATGGTTTGGATTTACGCCAACGGACCTGGTATTTCCTTCCTTTCTTTTTGCCGTTGGAAATGCTTTGAGTTTTTCCGGTAAGAAATATCAAAAGGATGGTGCTTTTTTGAAGAAAGTCTTTAAAAGGACGATTATTATTTTCCTGCTGGGTTATTTAATGTATTGGTTTCCCTTCTTCCACAGAACTGTTGGTGGGTGGGCCTTTAACGATCTTGCCCATACAAGAATCATGGGTGTTTTGCAAAGAATTGCTTTGTGCTATTGTATCGGTGCTATTCTTACACATTATCTTTCCATTAAACAAGTTGTAATTGTATCGGTGTGTATTCTGTTTGCTTACTGGGGAGTCCTGTATCTTTTTGGTGAAAGCGGGCAGGAGCTTACGATGTCAGGAAACGCAGGTACCCGTATTGATGTTTTTGTAATGGGGAATGAGCACCTCTATCATGATAAAGGTGGTCTCATTGCGTTTGATCCTGAGGGTTTATTCAGTACGCTGCCAGCCATTGTAAATGTTACGTCTGGTTTTGTCGCAGGTATTTTTATTCAGAAGAAGGGAAAGAATTATGAAATGATTTCAAAGCTTTTTATGGCGGGTGTTTTGCTAATTTTGGTTGCATTGTTTTTGGGACAGTTTTTCCCTTTCGCAAAAAAATTGTGGACCAGCTCTTTCGTGATGCTAACCGTTGGTATTGACCTGGTGCTAATTGGGCTGTCCGTGTATGTGATAGAAATTAAGAACTGGAAACGGGGTGTACATTTCTTTCTTGTTTTCGGGAAGAACCCATTAGCGATTTACCTGTTATCAGAACTTTTGTTAACGGTATTGCAGCTAATTCAACTTCCATCCGGGATAAATATTTACAAAGAAGTAAATGATGTTTTTTTTCAGCCATTGTTTCCCGGCCCGTTCGGCACCTTGGTGTTTGCCATTTGTTATATGCTGCTATGCTGGTTGGTGGGATTTTGGTTGGAAAAAAGAAAGATTTATATTAAAATTTAAGAACAAGTCCCACCCCTGTCCATCGGGAACAGGTTGGGGATGAAGTTATGAAAATAGCTATCGTAATATGTATTCTTAGCATCTTCGGGTACACGCAAATTTGCGCACAGGCGCATGATTTGTTGTCTTACGTAAATCCTTTTATTGGAACCTCTGCCAGTGACGTATACACGAAATGGGGTAATGAAGGTGGCTGTTATCCCGGCGCTGTTGCTCCTTCAGGTTATATTCAGTTAACGCCACAAACACGGAATACCGGGTATGATTATAAAGATAATTCCATTCTTTATTTTAGTTGTCTCAATCATTCAAGCGGATTTCCAGGCGGTTCTTCCGGGGATTTGTACCTGGTGCCTGTGAGTGAATTGAATCAAAATAATCCTTTGCTTACGGGCAGGCCTTTTGATCATAAAAATGAAAAGGCTCAACCGGGTTATTACCGTGTTGGTCTCAATGATGATAATACCCTGGTTGAAGCAACAACATCAATTTATAATGGAATTTTCAGGATTACTTTTCCTGCCGGTACAGCACCGAAAATATTCATTGGTGATGCAGGAATCGTATCATTTAATTCTCATAACAGCTTATACGGAACGAAAAATAATGTGGTAATACATTTCAATAAAGCTTATAATGACAAACAGCAATTAGCCGATGGCGTTATCCTGGAGTTTACGGCAGCCGCGACAGGATCAACCGTACTGCTAATCCGTTTAAGCGCATCACATACAGGAACGGCTAACACTTTGAAAAATCTTAAGGCAGAAGGCGAAAAGTCTTTCGATGAAATTAAAATAAGCACAAGAAGTTTATGGAAAAAATATCTTTCGGTTGTTGACGTGGAAGATAATAATATCATCAACAAGCAAAAATTTTATACTGCATTATATCATTCGTTATTGATTCCCTGGATTATCTCTGATGTTGATGGAAATTATAGAGGAGCCGATGGTTTGATTCATAAAACCAGAGGAAACTATGAATATGGCCAATTTTCCCCCTGGGACACTTATCGCTCTTTGCATCCGATGCTGAGTCTTTTATACCCCGAAAAGCAGGGAGATCTTTTATTGTCTATGATTGACTTTTACCATCAATCGGGTCATCTGCCCACAGAATCTATGACCGGTAACCATGCTATAGATATTATAATGGATGCTTATCTGAAAGGGTTTAAGGGTATGGATAGCATGGAATTATACCAGGCGATGAAAAAACAAATTATGACGGGGCCGTTTATTCAAAAGGATATGAAGGCATATCTAACTAACGGTTATATTTCTTCAGCCTACCCTGAGTCTGTTACAAGAACGGTCGAGTACGCTTATGATGATTGGGCGTTGGCTCAATTTGCTAAAAGGGTTGTGCATTTTAAGTTTGACTATGATTCCCTAATGGTCTTGAGTAATGCCTATAAAAATCTTTTCTACGCGGACAGTATGTTTTTAGTACCTCGCGATGGAAATGAATTTTTGAAAAGTCCGGGTACCATTGGTTATAAAGAGGGAGATAAATGGGTCTATTCTTATGCTGTTCCGTTTGATGCAAGAAGCCTTATTAATTTTATGGGTGGCAATGTATCATTTACTACCCGGTTAAATGGGGCTTTGTGCAATGACCAAATTGTTTTCGATAACGAAACGGTTTTTCATGTGCCGTATCTTTTCAATTTTGCGCATCGTGAAGATCTTACTCAAAAATGGGTGAGACAGATTATTGATAAAAGATTCTCAGTTACTCCGGGAGGACTTCCCGGTAATGATGATCTTGGCGCCACATCGAGCTGGTTGGTATTAAGCGCATTGGGCATTTACCCGTTTTGCCCCGGTACGCCGGATTACACAATAGGTTCGCCACTGTTTGCTTCGGCAACACTCCAGCTCGCTAATAAAAAAACATTTCGCATAAAAAGCCTGCATGCAGGTGTAGGCAATTATTACGTGCACTCATTGAAAATTAATGGTCGACTATCCAGGGAATTATCGATCTCACATGCCGCAATTATGAAAGGTGGCGAAATGGTTTTTGACATGACCAGTGATTCATCAAATACGTGGTTCGATAAAAGCCTGCGCGATGTTTTTAGTGAAACAAAGGAATACCCTGCATTTGAAATGTCTGATTATAGTTTGTCCGCAAAACATGTATTTCCCAATGAAAGCCTATGGCTCCGCTTTTCTATAAGAAATAAAGGAGCCACCGGAACAAAAGTAGTCCAATTGATGATTGACGGGAAAGAGTATAATTTTAAAAATTGTTTTGTTAATAAAGACGCTGTTATTGTTGATTCCATCAAAATAAAATTATACAGAATTGGCGTAACTAATATAATGGTAGATCGAAAAGTAGTTGCTCAGGTACATGTTGTAAAACCTCCCTATCCGTATCCGCTACAGCCGGACATTTCATTGCTAGCGGTAACGCCTATAGTAAAAATAGGCGATGAGTTGACGGTTTCTTTCGTTGTGCAAAATACCGGCGGAGACAGTCAAACCTTTTTCATTCCACTGCGGTTAAACAACGTGCCAGTTAAGACAGATACTATGGATCTTTTACCCGGGGAGATCAAAAATATAACCAACAGTATTCAGTCGGAGAAAGCAGGCCTGCAAGAAATCGAAGTGTATAAAAGTTCCGTCAAACTTAAAGTTTATGAAAACTACGAAGATGCAGAAATACTGCATTTGCCGTTAATAGATTCTGCAATAAAAAATGATACCGTTCCTGACAAATCAGGATTTGAAAACAATGGTATTATCCACCGGTCCGAAAATGTTGCCCTAAATGATACGTTGCTTTTAAACAAAAACTGTTACGTAGATGTTCCCAATTCTTATAGTTTAGATCACATGGACTCTGCCATAACGGTTATGGCATGGGTTTATCCCCAGGTAGTTTCAAATGGATTAACCGACATGATTTCCAAAGGCGATAACCATGTATTGCAATTGGTGAATGGCCGGCAAATTACTTTTTTCGCAGGAGGCTGGGGTAGGGGCGATTGTACCGTAGTTCTCCCTGTTGACTGGTTACATCACTGGCATCATATAGCAGGTGTCTGTGATGGACATAGTTTGAAAGTTTTTATAGATGGAGTTCTCAAAGGAACTAGTGAATTACAACAATCGGTTAATCTTTCCAATACCAATAAATGGACGATTGGGAGAAATGAAGAATTTCCCATGCAACGGATTTTTACAGGATTTATTAACCAGGTAAAAATATATGCAGTTCCTTTAGGCCAACAGGAAATTGGAGAGGAAATGAAAAGAAAAAATTGAACATTAAATGGAAAGTTGATCCAAAATGAAATTACGCCCAGGGCCAGTCCGGCAATACCGATTCAATTTATTGGATGACCTACCTTTACGTAGCGATAACGCAGTTTAGAATAGTTTTCCAATTAATAATTTTTAATGATGTATTGTATACCGCCGCTGGAAATTATTTGGGAACCCGTTTTCATAATTCCAATGTATTCCGGCCGGTCATAGGAAGAATAATACGTAAATAAATTCCGGTCAACGTTCTTTACTTTCCCCCTATATGCTTTATCGTCAATCGATCCATAGTATGACAAGGTCGTGCTTCCGACCGATTTTATTTTTCCTTTATAAAATTCATCATTAAATGAGCTGTAATAAGTGAAAGACAGGCTACCGGCGGTTTTCAGGTATCCCTTAAACGCGGCGTCATCATAATCACCATAATAGCTGAGAAGATTGTTGCCAACGGTTTTGACTTTGCCTTTCAACTCTTCCCTGTCATCTGAAGTATAATAAGTGATCAGCGATCGTCCAATATATTTTATTTTTCCCTGGTATGCCTCATTATCCGTAGATGGATAATATTCTTCCCTTCCCATATACTTATCCATTTTTGGATACGTTCCGGTTCTTACCGTAGTGTACTCGGTTCCCCAATCGATAATTTTCCCATCTTTTGCCATATTCATCACAACAGATTCATCAACTAAAAAAGTAATGATATCCTGCCCGCCCCTGTTATTGATTGTTATTTGAGCAACGTTTTGTGCAAATGCCGGCGTTAACAAAAAGGTAAGAATTGCGTAGTAAAATAATTTAGCCATAGTCTTGTTTGCAGGTATTCTTTATATTCATGCTGTATGCAAGAAAAGTTTACCATATTCCAGCTCAAATATAGAGGATTGTTTTTGGCTAACACACTCAATTAAGGCAAGAATTACATGATAATATAGCGTAGCCGTAGTCCCGTTACAGGTATTCTTCTCATTCAAACTAAATGTGTGAAAAGTTTAACAAATTCCCCGATCAAATAGGGAGGTTTATTTTTTACCTTTTTAAGAAAAGGGATTATTTCTAATAGGGTCATGAATGAAGCGACAGGTATATTCTTTGCTGTATATTATTGTAGCATCTCGCATCGTCCTTCAATTCCGGAAAATAAACCATGCCGGCAAGCGTTATAGTATAGCGGTATAAAACTTGTTATCAATATAAAAATATCCGTACAGAAATGAAACGAACCCTTGTTTACCTTATCCTGATTTCTTTTTCGCTTTTCATAGGCCTAAAGTCCTTTTCCCAAAATAAAAATAAAAATATTGTCGGTGATGTTTTTAACCAAACCAATCAATTTAGAAAATCAATGGGCCTCACTAAACTAATTATCCGGAAAGAGTTAAATGCAATTGCGCAAAAACATAGCGCAGATATGGCCGATGGCCGCGTGGGATTTGGACATACCGGTTTTAAGCAAAGAAATGCGAAGGCAAGTAGAAAGATTCCCCAACTTCACAGTTTTGCAGAAAATGTTGCTTATGGCGCTGCATCAGGCTCGGAGGTGGTGTCGATGTGGAAAAACTCGCCGGGACATCGGCGCAATATGCTTGGCCATTACAAATACACGGGTATAGGTATCGCGAAGGATAGTCATGGCCGTATTTTCTATACAGAGATTTTTGGGGGTTAAATTAATCTCCAACGTTTATAATAATTATCAGGTATTCTTATAAGCTACTGTGTTAGCAAGTGTGCCTATATTATCAATACTGATTTCAATTGTATCGTCCACATGTAAAGTAAAATCATTGGGTGGAACAATACCAGTTCCGGTCATTAGAAAAACGCCATGCTCAAAGTCACATTCCCGGAATAAATATTCGGCAAGTTCGCTGAAATTTCTCTTCATCCTGTTCAATTGAATTTCATTGTTGAAAACTGCAGTTCCGTCACGTTGTATCACAATGCTGATGGTAGTATCCAGTGAGATTGGTTGTTCCGGAACATACAGGCAGGGACCAAGTGCGGCACTTTTTTCGTATACTTTTGCCTGGGGTAAATACAATGGGTTTTCGCCTTCAATATCCCGGGAACTCATATCATTTCCTATTGTGTAGCCTTGTATTTCCCCGTTTGAATTGATAAATAATGTTAATTCCGGTTCCGGTACATTCCATTTGGAATCGTTTCGAATAAAAACTTTCTCTTTGTGTGCGGCTACCCGATGGGGCAAAGCTTTAAAAAATAATTCGGGTCTTTCAGCATGATATACTTTGCTGTAAAAATCGGCGCCTCCTGAATCTTTCGATTCTTCCATTCGGGCATCCCGGCTTCTTAAATAGGTAACGCCCGCAGCCCAAACTTCCTGTTTACTAATTGGCGCCTGGATGAAATGATCGGTCATTGATAAAAATACCGTGTCGTCTATATATTTTTCATCAAGTACTTGTGTACTTAAAAAATCAAATAACCTGGGTTGATTGATAATGGTATCCCACGCTTCTTCCAAAAGATAATTCCTGAAGTTGTGTGCGAGAACGATGCCTTTTGATGTTTTGAATAATTTCATTTATAAATAAAATTTACCGGTTTAATTTCCTTCAAATCTACACATAATTGGTGTTCATGCAAATCTTTTGGTGACAGGTAATTTCAATCGGAACGAATAGTCGTTGTAGTACTTAGAGATGCAATGCATCAGAAATTAAGTCATTAAAAGTACCAACGTTGTAATGCGTGTAAATGTAAACAGATTCGTGTTTTCACAACCATACTAAACTGCGTTTATGCCAATACGGTCGAAGGGTGAGCTTGCCATTCACGAAACAAAGCAATGGGTGTTTCCAGCGATCATGCAGGTGCATTGAAATCACAGGCATCAATTGATAATGCTAACAGCTAAATTTTTCGTTCGTTTTTCAATTCGTTATTCTTATATATTTGGACATATTTTGTTTGGGTAAAAATATTTTAGATAGTTGAAACTATTTGTGGTTAATGGTTTCTACCCCTTTCATTTGGAGAGGGGCAGGAATGAGGCATTTCAATGCTGACATGGGTTCCCATATTTTAGTCGGACAATAGTGATATTTGAATAAAACTAATTAAGACGTATTTGTAATTTTTTTACTCCAGATGATAGCTCCCATACCTTCCCGTAAAAGACTTCATGTATGGCAACTTGCCGCCATAATATTTTTTACAGTATCCGGTGGACCCTACGGGTTGGAACCTTTACTGGGCTACGCGGGTGCCCACGGAGCATTATTGCTTTTAATGATCACGCCATTGCTTTGGGATGTACCAGCTATATTAACTGTACTGGAACTTAACAGCATGATGCCGGTTACCGGTGGTTATTATCAATGGGTGAAAAGAACGCTGGGACTGCGTTTCGGGTTTTATGAAGGCTGGTGGACCTGGCTGTACACCTTTGTGGACCTTGCTATCTATCCCGTACTTTTTGTTGAATATGCTTCTTTTTTCTTTCCGCAGGTAGCCGCCTATAAAATACCGGTTTGCCTTGCGATCATCTGGTCAGGGGCTGCGCTTAATATTATGGGAATTTCACCAGTGGGTAAAACAGCCGTTATGCTGAGCGTATTGGTGATCGCTCCTTTTGTGGCCCTGTTTATTATCGCCTTAAAAGATACCGGGCATTTCTCTTTTCCCGCGCCTTCACTTAAAGGCATTTCGTTTCCATCGCTCGGAATGGCACTCTATACCGTAATGTGGAATTTTTTTGGCTGGGATAATACGACTACGTACGCTGAAGAAGTAGACAAGCCCGCACGAACCTATTTAAAGTCCGTCAGTATAGCCTTCATAACGGTAGTACTCGTGTATGTAATGGTGCTGTATGCAACGCTGCATTTTGGTATAAACGCAACTACGCTTAGTGAACAGGGATACCCGGCATTAGGGGTGCTTGCCGGTGGTAAATGGCTCGGCGCCGCCCTGTCTGTTGGTGGCATGGCCGGAGCCCTTGGTTTGTATGCCGCGGTCTTACTTTCAGTTTCACGGGTGCCGCAGGTAATGGCCGACGATGGTTTGCTGCCTGCAAAAATTCATACGCTTCATCCCCGGTTTAAAACACCCTACATTTCCATTATTATCTGCGCGGCAGTGGTAAGCTTCATGATATTATGGAGCTTCCAGGAGCTGATCATCATTGACGTTACATTATACGGCGCCGGCTTATTTTTAGAGTTTGTTACTTTGATAAAGTTGCGCATGACTGCGCCGGATGCCCACAGGCCCTTTCGTATTCCCCTAAACATCCCATGGCTTTTGGTAATGCTGCTGCTGCCTTTTACTGTATTTGCCATCGCCCTGTGCGGTGCATTTTCTTCTGAAGGCAAAATGTGGTTGCCTGCTTTATTTGCCATGAGTGCGTTGATCAGCGCAGAGTTTTTCTGGCAGTTGATAAAATGGAGAAAAAAACTGTAATAAAAGGACCGCTAATCGCCTGGTTCGTGATGGTACTAATGAACCGATTATTTTTTGATGGTTATTGCACCGGGTCATGGTATTCCGGGCAATAACGGATGAGATAATTTCACCAATATAAAAAGAAGGAGCAGGTATGGATAGCAGTGCAACCGGGTTTCGCACATTTATTTCAGAAGTACCCATAACATGTATACCTTCAGTAGATCCACTTGGGAACTATTAAACACCTATTAAAATGAAAAACCGATTTAATTTTTTGCTTTTCGGAATGCTTATGCCTTCTTTTATTTTTTCTCAACCATTGCAAAGACGTGAGCAATATGATATAAAAAAAGACACTATTTTATATACAGTTGGTTATTCGCACCTGGATACAGAATGGAATTGGGATTACCCAACAACAATCAATACGTTTATCAAAAATATCATGACAGAAAATTTTCACCTGTTTGAAAAATATCCTGATTACGTATTCAATTTCACGGGTTCACGCCGCTACCAGATGATGAAAGAATATTATCCTGAACTGTATAAAAAAGTGACTGAATATATACACCAGGGACGTTGGTTTGTTTCCGGATCTTCGGTGGATGAAGGAGAAGTTAATGTGTCATCTTCAGAATCATTAATTCGCCAGGTGTTATACGGCAATAATTTTTTCAAAAATGAATTCGGAACTACCAGCCAGGATTATATGCTTCCTGACTGTTTTGGTTTTATTGCAAGCGTTCCCAGCATCTGGCATCATTGTGGTCTTTTAGGTTTCTCCACCCAAAAACTTACCTGGCACTCAGCAGTTGGGGTTCCATTTAATGTAGGTATATGGAATGGTCCCGATGGCAAAGGTGTGATTGCAGCATTGAATGCAACCAATTATACTGGCGACGTTGTGCCCCGGCTTGATAAAGACAGTGCCTGGCAAAAACGTATTGAAGAAGATGAATCAAAATATGGAATTTCTTTCGACTATCGCTATTATGGTGTAGGCGATGAAGGCGGTGCGCCGCGTGAAAGAGATGTAAAAAATGTAATTGGCAGCCTTAAAAATAGCGACAGTAAAATAAAGATTCTGCTTACTTCATCTGACCAGATGTATAAAGATATCACCCCTGGGATAAGACAAAAGCTGCCTGTTTATACCGGTGACCTTTTGTTGATAGAACATAGTGCCGGCTCCCTTACTTCCCAGGCTTTTATGAAAAGAATGAACCGGAAAAACGAACTCCTGGCAAAGGCTGCAGAAGAATTGGCAACGATGGCTGACTGGAAACAAACAGCTGCTTATCCCAAAGAAAAACTGAACAACTCATGGAACCTGGTGCTTGGCAGCCAGTTTCATGATATACTCCCCGGCACGTCTATACCAAAAGCATTTGAATATGCCTGGAACGATGAATTTATTGCTGCCAATGGTTTTGCAGAAACCTTAAAAAATTCCGTTGGCGCTTTATGCGGTGAACTTAATACCCAGGGTAAAGGAAGATCCCTGGTAGTGTATAATCCTGTTGCATTAAACCGGGAAGATGTAGTTACTGCAGAAATGCATTTTGATAAAATGCCCGGCAGCATCCAGGTTTTTGATGCAAAAGGAAAGGCTTTGCAAACGCAGGTAATCAGGCGCCAGGTCAATACAATAAAATTTATTTTCCTGGCTAATATTCCTTCAATTGGATTGGCTGTTTTTGATGTAAGAGAAACCGTAAAAAATGAAGCTGCTAAGTCTTCTCTATCTGTAACCAATCGCACACTTGAAAATAATTTTTATAAAGTCACTTTTGATGATAACGGAGATATGCAAAGCATTTTTGATAAGAAGGCTTCGAAGGAATTGTTGTCGAAACCTGCCCGTTTGGAATTTCTTCACGAAGCACCCAAAGAATGGCCTGCCTGGAACATGGATTGGAACGACAGGCAACAGCCACCGGCAGGGTTTATGGACGAAGCGACTTCCATCCGTATAATTGAACAGGGCGATGTTCGTGTTGCGCTTGAAATAAATCGCAAAGGTAAAAATTCTGAAATTACTCAAATTGTAAGCCTGGCTGCGGGAGAAGCCGGAAAAAGAATCGAGATAGCCAACAAAGTAAACTGGCAATCAAAAGGTGTTAGTTTAAAAGCATCCTTTCCGCTTGCAGTGAGTAATGAAAAAGCAACCTATAATCTTGGTGTGGGTACTATCCAACGCAGCAATAATGATAGCGTAAAATATGAAGTGCCGTCCCACCAGTGGTTCGATCTTACCGATAAATCTGGTAATTATGGCGTTTCCATTCTTGAAGATTGTAAATATGGATCTGATAAGCCTTCGGATAATGAATTGCGCCTTACACTTTTATACACACCTGAAGCAAACAGTTCGTTCAAATACCAGGGTACACAGGATTGGGGTGAGCATGAATTCAGGTATGGCATTTATGGACATACAGGTGGCTGGGAAGAAGGACTTTCGCAATGGCAGGGCAAATTTTTTAACCAGCCATTGTTAGCCTTTGAAGTACCCCAACACAATGGAGATGCTGGCAAACAAATTTCTTTTCTTTCCAATCCAAATACGGGTGTAGATGTTATGGCTGTGAAGAAAATGGAAGACGGAGATTATTTCATAGTTCGAACGAATGAGCTGTCGGGTAAAGATACCAAAGTTGCGTCTTTGGAATTTCCGGGAAACATTGAAGATGCTTATGAAGTTACCGGCCAGGAACAAAAAATTGGTCCAGCTAATTTTTCAAACAATAAATTGGTTTTTGACATTTCTCACTATACCATTAAAAGTTTTGCAGTAAAACTGGCTAAACAAAAAGAAGTAAATAAAATTGAACAGCTACCTGTAGCGCTTCCTTACAATGCAGATGTGATGAGCTATGATGATAACAGGGATGACGGCAATTTTTACAGGCGGAACAGCATTCCTGCAGAATTAATGCCGGATGAAATTACCAGTGAAGACACCAGGTTTACAATTGGCAGCAAAGCCGATGGTGATTACAATGCCGTTGCCTGTAATGGTCAGGCGATTGATCTTCCACCAGGAGAATATAATCAACTATATATCCTGGCTGCAGCCGGAAACGACGCCACCGGTGATTTCATTATTGGCAACAAATCTTTTTCATTAAAAATACAAAAGTGGTCAGGATATGTAGGGCAGTATTACAACCGCGAGTTTGCACTTGATGGAGTAACAGTTTCCTCAGTTGACCCTCCTTTTTCAAAACAGGAGAACATTGCATGGTTTGCTTCGCATAGTCACCAGGCATATCCATCCGCGAATAAGGCATATCAATACAGTTATCTCTATAAATATACATTAGATATACCGCCGGGATCAAAAAGCATAACGCTTCCCCAAAATGGCGACATTAAAATAATAGCAATTACAACATCAGGTGCAACTGCGAAAGAGGCAATACCGCTTCAGCCACTTTACGACGACTTTAAAGATAGTGAACCGGTTGTATTGCATTAAACAGAACATAACTGCCGGCAGCGGCGAATGAAGCCTTTAAACACCCGGTACTGAAAGAATTAATAGATTATCTCAAAATCAACAAAGAAATACTGGTATCCGGTTCGCGGTGTTTCGGGTTTATCAATGGGCGGCGGTGGTAGTTTTAGGTGTGCTTTGTTTCATCCTGAAACATTTTCACCGGCTGCCCTACCAGTGCAGGGTGCGGGCCAAATACGAAAGACGATGAAAGAAGGAGGTTAAGTAAGGGAAACAATAATCTAAAGGATGCCTTCATCACTAATTATTATAATCGACAGGATGTATTGGCATTGATTAATAAATTACATTTGGAATTGCAGAACTTTCCCAACGGTAAACAAATTAATGTAATGAATACTAATCCAAAATAATAAAATGAAAATAATAAAATCAAAATTAATTGTGCTGTTGCTATTTTTTGTAAGCCTCGGGAGCGTTAAAAATGCCGTTTGCCAGCGGAGTGTTTTCAGTTTTGAACAATATACTAACGGTAAAGGTGACACGCTACGCTACCGGCAATTGGTTCCTGACTATGATACGCTACGCAAATATCCGCTCGTTATTTTCTTACATGGGTCGGGAGAACGTGGCAGCGATAATGAATCACAGCTAAAATGGGGTGTCATGAATTTTGCCAGTGATCAAAATATGATCAAATATCCTGCGATTGTAATTGCGCCTCAATGCCCCGAAAAAACCGGCTGGTCTAATTTTTCAGGTAAAGAACAAACAACGCAAATGTCTTTGAAATCTTCGCCTTCCAAACCAATGGAGCTTTTGATGGAACTGGTACAACAGGTTAAAAGAAACCTACGCGTTGATACCAATCGAATATATATTACAGGACTTTCTATGGGTGGCTTTGGAACGTATGATGCCATTGAGCGTTACCCTGACCTATTTGCGGCGGCCGTACCGGTTTGCGGCGGTGGCGACATAACAAGAGCCGCTTCTATAGCGCATATACCGATCTGGATTTTTTCTGGTGCAGAAGATGCCGCAGTAAATCCAATGTATTCATTGGATATGGCAGAAGCACTTACCAAAGCCGGTGCGCATCCTGGCTTTACACAATATCCTGAGGTAGGTCATTTTTCCTGGCTGGGTGCCTATAGTGATGCCCTAATGATGGCATGGCTCTTCAGGCAACATAAGTAATAATACATTTTATTACGTTCATTCGACATTATTTTGGGGGGTGACGCCTGTTCCAGGCATAGAAACAACAGCAGAGTAACTGTTACGATCAGCATTTTGCTTCACCATCAAGTACCGCCAAGGCTTTCATTCCTTTTTCGGTCACAAACCAACTTACCTCTTTCTCACTTCCATGTAAGACGGTTTTTGCCTTAATTAATGATCTTTGCACCAGGCTCATAAACGAACCATCTAAATCCGCCTGGCCAAAGGGTTCATTTCTTGCCTGCTTTTCACAGGCAGCCTTCAGCGTTCTTGCCATCAAAGAAGTTAATGGTTTTTCCTTTATAAATTTTCCTATGGAAATTATCCTTGCCATCAAAGCAAGGTAAGCTTTAATAACCAGTTAGTTATATATCAATTTAGCTAATGCATACTGTAAAATATTTGCGCTGACTTCTGTAGAGATTGCGGGACCGGGTCGGCTCTTTTTTTTGTAATATTTTGCACCGGATTAGCAAATTATGCTCTTTGGTTTAACGCCCAATTTCGTGTACCCTTTACTGGTAGTTCGGGTATGATTTAGTTACAGTTAATCTTGCAGAAAGCGATTGTGTGCGGTTCCAGGCCCCGCGGGGTTTATTCATATTTTGGGTCACGGTGAACTGTACAAGCTGCATAGTCTTGAACATATTGTGCCATTTTTATCCTACCAGCGCATTAATATGAAAATTAACTGCCAAAATTTCAACATATATCATTCGGTTTGATTCTTGGGCTTGTTTAATAATGAAACAAGATTCTTTTTACACAAATTTGATTGCCTCTACCGACAGGCAATTACTGGATTCCTATTCAACAACCGTTACAGGCGTCGTTAAAAATATTGCACAGGCAGTAGCTCATATAAAAATTATAAAAAACGTAAAGCATCCGCAGACAAGGAAGCTTATTGAGCAGCCCGGCTCCGGTTCGGGTTTTGTTATTTCAACCGACGGTTACATCGTAACCAACCACCATGTAATTGAAAATGCCCTTTCGATAAAAGCTGCCTTTGCCGATGGTATTGAATTAAATGCAACCCTTGTTGGGACTGACCCTTCCACAGATATTGCTGTCATTAAAGTGTATGATGGTGATTTGAAACCGCTGCAGTTTGATAATTCCGATATGCTGGAACCTGGCCAGGTTGCCATTGCCATTGGCAACCCGATGGGCTTGCAGCATACGGTAACGGCGGGTGTCGTAAGCGCATTAGGCCGAACCCTCCGGGCGAACAACGGCAGGTTGATTGATGATGTCATCCAAACCGACGCGGCGCTAAATCCGGGGAACAGTGGGGGACCGTTAGTAAATTCAGCAGGCAGGGTAATAGGCGTAAATACAGCGGTGATTGCGGCGGCGCAGGGTTTATGCTTCGCCGTGTCTTCCAACCTGGCGTCGTACGTAGCCGGGCAGTTGATCATAAACGGAAGAGTAAAGAGAGCACAGTTAGGTGTGGCAGCACAGCCTGTAAATCTTACCCAGCGAATGGTTGGCGCCAATCAATTGAAAACAAAAACCGGTGTGTACATCTTTGAAATTTTACCCGATGCAAATGTGTACAATAATGAACTAAGACTGGGTGATATTATCGTTGAATTTGAAGGAAAGCCGGTGGCTACTGTTGACTACCTGCACAAGTATCTCAATGAAGAAGCGGTCGGAAAAAAATTATCGCTGGGTATTTTAAGAGGCGGCAGAAAACAGCTCATTACTGTAATCCCCGCTGAATTAAAATGAAATAAATTGTTAGCATACAAAGTAAATAGTTTCGGCTCCCACTTGGCTCAACGTTATAAACTCCGTAAATGAATACT
>JBDTOV010000045.1:0-34795 GCA_039933035.1 Ginsengibacter sp.
TTCATAGGATATTGGATTATAACAGGGGTGGATTTCCATCCGGCCCCTTTTTTTATCATTTTAAACTTTTTCAATGCAACGGCTCAAGGAAATTTTTCGACTTAGTTGTTAAAATAATAAGGCGGAAGCCTTCTAAAAATATTAAGAAGCTGCGAAAGCAGGTTCAAGCTCGGTTTTTCATAGGATATTGGATTATAACAGGGGTGGATTTTTATCCGGCCCCTTTTTTTTGTTAATTAGATCTCAATGAAATTTTTGCTGGCAACTTCTACAGGCAATTTGCCGACTACTATATAGATTCTCAATGTTAAGATTTAATGGTTAAGATTTTTTGATCATCCCGGGCTTCTTTCCAGTTGCCTGGTTTTTTTTACATTTCTCCTTTTTGCCCTAGTCCCGCGACATCGGCCATATCGGGAATTTCTTCCGCGCGATACATACCGACGTCTAATTTCTTTTTTGTTTCTTCGAAAGCTGTAAGTGTGATTTCTGTGTCCTCATCGGAATGGGCCGCTGTCGGTATCAGGCGATAAATAATCTGACCCTTTGGTATGACCGGGAAGACGACAACAGAACAAAAAATGTTATAGTTTTCTCTCATGTCCATAACCATGTTCGTTGCTTCAGGCAGATCACCTTTCATATAAACCGGTGTAACCGGGCTATTGGTTGACCCTATATCAAATCCTTTCCCCTTTAAACCATTTTGAAGTTTATTTACATTATGCCACAATTTTTCACGAAGCTCCGGCATTGTTTTGAGCATTTCCATCCTTCTTATCATTCCGTCCACAACAATAAGCGGCAAACTCTTCGCATAAATCTGTGAGCGGACATTATAGCGCAGATAAGTCATTATTTTTTTTGGCCCGCTAATAAAAGCACCGATACTTCCCATGCTTTTCACAAAGGTGCTAAAATAGAGATCAACGCCTTCCTGGCAATGTTGCTCTTCATCTGCTCCAGCACCGGTTGGCCCCATAGACCCAAAGCCATGGGCATCGTCAATTAATAAACGAAAATCATACTTCTTCTTTAAGGCAACGATCTCTTTTATTTTACCCTGGTTACCGCTCATTCCAAACACACCTTCCGTTATCAGCAAAATGCCGCCACCATTTTTTTTAGCCATTTTTTCAGCACGTTGTAATTGCTTTTCGCAATCGTCTACATTATTATGTTTAAATGTATAACTAAAGCCCAAGTGCAAGCGCACGCCATCTACGAGGCAGGCATGGGCTTCCGCGTCATAAACAATTACATCTCTTCTATTTACCAGCGCATCAATACAACTCATTATTCCCTGGTATCCAAAATTTAACAGCATCGCGTCTTCACGGCTAACAAATTCGGCGAGAATTTTTTCGAGTTCTTCATGGAGGGCAGTATTACCACTCATCATCCGGGAACCCATCGGGTTGCCCATTCCCCACCGCGCCGCGGCTTCTGTATCGATCTTCCTCGCTTCAGGATGATTTACCAATCCTAAATAATTATTCAGGCTCCAGACTATTTTTTCTTTTCCCCTGAAGAACATCCTGCTTCCCAGTTCCCCTTCAAGTTTAGGGAATGCAAAATAGCCGTGGGCTCTTTCAACATGTTTTCCGATCGGTCCGCCATCACGTACCATCTTTTCAAAAATATCTGCCATGTAATAGTATTTTTAATTACAAAATGTTCGCAAAAATAAGGCATTCAGCTTTACTAAATTGGCTACCCGGCATTTGACGCTTATTATAATCCTATTATCGCAGGGTCAACAATTTCGTAATAATCTGTATACGTTTGTTCTAGTATCTTTATCAATAAAAACATGTTTAAGAAGAAATGTATTGTGCTCTGTTTGATTTTTGGATTTTTCATTTCCTTTGGCCAGAAACCCAAAATAGCCGGTCATCCAAAACTGGTAGTAGGACTCGTTATTGACCAAATGAGATGGGATTATTTGTATCGTTATTACGATCGCTATTCCGAAAATGGCTTCAGGCGTTTGCTCGATAAAGGTTTCAGTTGTGAAAATACTTTTCTTCCTTATGTTCCTACGTATACGGCCCCCGGGCATACCTGCATTTTCACGGGAAGCGTTCCGGCGATTCATGGCATTATTGCCAATGACTGGTACGATGAAACTACCGGAAAAAATGTGTATTGTACAGATGATTCAACTGTAAACACGGTTGGCAGCGTTTCAGATGAAGGTAAAATGAGCCCGCGTAATTTATGGACCACGACGATTGGTGATGAACTTCGGATAAGCAGCAATTTTTCAAGTAAAGTTATAGGAATCGCATTGAAAGATCGGGCATCTATTCTCCCTGCAGGCCATTCTGCAAATGGGGCTTATTGGTTTGATGCTTCGGTTGGTAAATGGATTACCAGCACATATTATGAAAAACAATTGCCCGCATGGGTTATCAAGGAAAACGAAAAAATGCTTCCCGATGCTTTTATGGCAAAGGACTGGAATACATTGCTTCCGCTTTCTAAATACACCCAAAGTACCTCCGATGATCCATCTTTTGAAGGAAGCATCCCTGGTGAACAAACTTCAACATTTCCTCATAAACTTTCCCAAATAACAAAAGGAAAATACGAAGCTTTTAAATTTACTCCATTTGCAGCATCTTATACTTTCGATATGGCAAAGCAAGCTATTGAGAATGAAAAGCTGGGAGCTGGTGCTGTAACGGATCTTCTTGCAATAAGTGTTTCTTCAACAGATTACACGGGACATACCTTTGGGCCCAATTCAGTGGAGGCGGAAGATACTTATTTGCGGCTGGATAAGGATATCGCTGAATTTTTAAATTATCTCGACGTTACATTAGGAGAAGGAAACTATGTATTGTTTTTGACTGCCGATCATGGAGTATCAAATGTCCCCGGCTTCTTAGAAGCACATAATATTCCTGCAGGTACTTATAATACCGGTATATTACAATCAGGCTTAAACAAAATGCTCTCTGAAAAATATGGTTTGGATCAGGTGGTTATTACGATTGAAAATAACCAGGTGTATATTAATAATAACGGGATTGAAAAGAGTGGGGAAAGTAAGTTTCGAATAGAACGTGATATCATTGCTTATCTTAAAAACCAATCCTTTATAGCCAATGCCTTTTCTAATGAAGCTATAGAATCCCAATCCATTCCATATCCAATTAAGCAAAGGCTGATAAATGGATATAATCCCAGGCGCAGCGGTGAAATCGGCTTTTTTGAAAAACCGGGGTATATAAGCGGTGGTCCCAGGGGTACTACGCATGGCATGTGGAATCCTTATGACGCACACATACCGTTGGTGTGGTTTGGGTATCATATTACACCCGGAAAAACAAATCGGGAAGTATATATGACCGATATCGCTCCCACGTTATCGGCCATTCTTAATATTCAAATGCCGAATGGCTGCGTAGGAAAAGTAATTGAGGAAGTAACGAAATGAAATGATAAGTTATCTTTTATTTTTTTAATCTGCGCTTTCGGCAAAGTATTTATGAAAATAAGGTATGGTTTCTATGCCTTTTTGAAAATTTTCTATACCATAT
Source organism: Ginsengibacter sp. (assembly GCA_039933035.1). Taxonomy (GTDB): domain Bacteria; phylum Bacteroidota; class Bacteroidia; order Chitinophagales; family Chitinophagaceae; genus Ginsengibacter. The sequence goes on from JBDTOV010000045.1 coordinate 3,549, forward strand.
TTTTCGTTAGGGGAGTGAAGATTATCGCTATCAAGCCCAAACCCCATAAAAATTATTTTTATCCCGAGTTCTTTTTCAAGTATGGAACAGATGGGAATACTTCCCCCACCACGAACCGGGATAGGTATTTTGCCAAAAGTTTTTTCTACTGCTTTAGCTGCAGCTTTATATCCTTTGCTGTCAATTGGAGTCATATAAGGCTCGCCACCGTGGTGTTCAAAGGACTTTACCGTTACAGATGAAGGCGCTATTCGTGTAAAGTAATCTAACAATAATTTGGTCATTTTTACCGATGATTGATTAGGAACCAACCTTGCCGAAATTTTTGCGGTAGCTTTTGAAGGCAAAACTGTTTTTGCCCCTTCACCCATATATCCACCCCAGATTCCATTTATTTCAAGCGTCGGGCGAATACCGGTTCTCTCATTGGTAGTATAACCTTTTTCGCCCCACAATTCATTTACCCCAACTTCTTTTTTATACTCATTTTCATCATACGGTGCTTCACTCATTAGGGCCCTTTCTGCTGGCGAGGATTCCACCACGCCATCGTAGAAACCCGGTATTGTAATATGATTATTTTCATCATGGCAGGAGGCAATCATTTTAGCAAGAATAGTAATAGGGTTGGCAACAGCCCCTCCATACGTTCCGCTATGCAAGTCCCTGTCGGCACCGGTTACCTCAACTTCTATATAGGATAAGCCACGGACGCCGACATCCAGCGAAGGATTTTCCATACTCAGCATGGAGGTATCGCTTATTAATATAACATCAGCTTTTAAAAGTTCTTTATGTGCTTCCACAAATTTTCCAAGATTGGGAGACCCTACTTCCTCTTCTCCTTCAATCAAAAATTTTATATTGGTGGTCATGGTATTTGTTTTTACCATGGTTTCCATCGCTTTTACATGCATGAAAAATTGTCCCTTATCATCTGCGGATCCGCGTGCGTACACTTTGCCTTCTTTAATTACCGGGTCAAAAGGTCCGCTGTGCCAAAGTTCTAAAGGCTCAGCGGGCTGTACATCGTAATGGCCATATACCAATATGGTGGGCTGGTTTTTATCTATTATTTTTTCTCCATATACCACAGGATGCCCGGCAGTTGGCATTATTTCCGCTTTATCCGCACCGGCATCGAGGAGGCTTTTTTTAACGGCTTCCGCACAAAGCAACATGTCTTTCTTATTTTCACTTTTTGCACTCACAGAAGGAATGCGCAAAAGTTCCATCATTTCATTTAAGAATCTCTCTTTGTTTTTTTGCTGATATTCTTTCCAGGTTTCCATATTTTTTTAATTGAATTGTTACGAATATATAACTTTTGTGAAAGACCATGATTTGGGCAATGGGTATTAGATCCTGTTTAAAAAAATTAACAGATGTTGTAAAAAAAAATAAACAATAATTTGGAAATCATAATACATATTTTCTACATTTGCTACAGATTACTTTCCAATTCATCAGCCTTTGTTTAGTTGCATCACGTGTAATAATTTGCCGGTGCTTCTTTACAAAGGCTGAGTCAATTTCAGCAAGGGTTAGATGTCATCATCTTTTCATTGTTACCAACTCCATTGTTGTATCCATGGAAATTATTTGTCATTAACGGGCAATAAAATTCCCTTCATCATATTTTGTTGTCAATATCACCCGGAGTTATATTTTCTAACTCATTCGTTTTCAAATTTCCATCGGGTTTCCTGAAACCATATCTTATCCTCTTAATGGCTCTGTAATAATACTCTTTGTTGAATAATTGAGAATCGTGCATGGCCTTATACGTTAAGAAAAACCCTACCGGTGAAAGGACTATTACCGGCAGCCACATCCCCGTAACAGGGTCAAGAATATTGTCTTTCGTAAATTTTTCGCCAAAAATATTGAGTAGGTAAAAAATCATAAAGAATAGTAATGCCACAACCAAAGGAAGGCCCAGTCCGCCTTTCCTGATAATAGATCCCAGTGGTGCGCCGATAAAAAAAAGCACCAGGCAGGCAATGGAAAGAGACAATTTTTTATGCCACTCTATTTTGTGAAGCGTAATGTCATCAACTTGATTATCATACGCATTGCTTGTAACTGCCAGGAGACTACGGATACTGGAAATGGTACTTTGTGCCTGGCCATCTACCAGCGATTGCAAGCTGTCAGGTATAAGATCAGTAAAGGACTTTACGTTTTTGGCCTCAATTTTTTTATCTGCTATCGCCATTTGCTTTTTTGTTCTTACTGTATCTTTATATTTTGCAAATTGCAGATAAGCTTTCAGGTCACTACGGGTTTGTTTAAGCAAAGAATCAGGAATTCTCTTGATTGAATCAAGGTCTTTATCCAGTTGCCGCAACGTTTTCATACGCATATTGTTCATGAAAAGGCTATCTGATGTTTTTTGAATATTGAGTTGGGTAAGATCAAACAACTTATTATATTCCTTAAACCCCATTTGAACGTATTCGTTTTGGGTGGAATTGTATTCCCCTTTTTCCGAATAGCGATGGCCATTTTGGAGCCTGAATTCTAAAAATTTTTTATCAGCGCTCACCGTCATTTTTCCGCTTTCAGAAATGATCGTATTATCCTGCAAGCCATTTGCCTGCTCATAAATTAATACGTTGTGCAAGGTACTTTTATCTTTTTCTTTTTTTCCTACTTTTATAGAAAATCCACGGAAGCCATTGTAAAACACGCCGTCTTTTAAGTCAAACGCCGGGCTCTTTCTATAGATATCATTATATATAACGGCAAATTTTAAATTAGCGACCGGCGCAATATAATTAGCGAATAAAAATGCAATTCCCGTAAGAAATATGGACACAAATAACAAAGGTCTCATAAACCGAAGCAAGGAAATACCTGATGATTTTATGGCTACCAGCTCAAAATTTTCACCCAGTTTCCCGAAAGTCATTATAGAGGAGAGCAAAATTGCTATTGGCAGCGCGAGCGTTACCAACGTGGCACTTGCGTAAATTAAAAATTTGGTAAGGGTAATAAAATCGAGTCCTTTACCTACCAGGTCGTCAATATATTTCCACAATATCTGCATCATAAATACAAATAATGTAATAAAGAATGTAGCGATAAAAGGCCACAGGAAAGCTTTAAGAATTAACTTGTCGAGTTTTTTAAACATGCAGTAAATACGCGGCGGGGCGATGTATTAATCTCTTTTGTTGTAAATTTCGTTTTATGGAAACGGGAACAAAAATACATCTTTCAAAACTTGAAACGGAACTCGTACAAAACAAAGAATGGATTTTAACGAAACACGCCATTATAAAGAAAGTCTACCGGCTTTTTGGACAACTGCATGAAAATTACAAACAAATAACAGAGCAGGAAGAAACCGAACTTCCGGAATTTTTTAAAAATAGTGGCGGCAAAATCTCAAAGGGGGAAAATTACCAGGAGCTTCCTTATGTAATACTGGATTACCCGGCAGTATTTTCAAAAGAAAATATTTTTGCGATTAGAACCATGTTTTGGTGGGGAAATTTCTTCAGTATTTCGCTTCACGTTTCGGGAAAATATTGTAGAAGACAAAAAGATTTTTTAACGCTTCTGCTTTACCTGAAAGAAAAAGATTTTTTCGTATGTGTAAATGAAACTGAATGGCAACATCACTTTGAGCCTTCCAATTATATAGCGGCCGCGGCATTGGATGAACGGCTACTCATTGAAATTTTAAATAGAGATTTTTTTAAGATTTCTAAAAATATCGAATTGAACAGATGGAACGAGGCTCCCCAATTTCTAAATAAAACGTTTTCAGAAATTGTAGAGTTTATAAAAATTAGTTTCCCAGCCGGTGAAAAAGTTCCTTTACCTGCGTTTCCCAAAGCTGCGACTGATCTTTGATTTCTTTTTTTTCGGCAAAATCATTTATGATCAGGATGGTAAGGTTGGTCACTTCGGATTTTTCAATACTAAATTCGAAATATTCATCCTTTGGAGAACCAATCCAATGAAAACGAATCATTTTGTTTTCTTCAACATCCATCACTTCTGCTTCTTCTGCAGAGCCATTCCAGGCAAAACTGAACAGGCCATCCTGGTCTTCAACTTTATCTGCAAACCATTCCTGCAGGCCGGTAGAGGTTGCGAGAAACTCATATAGTATTCCGGGTGAACACCTAACCGGGTATTCCAACGTGTATTTTATTTTCTTACTCATCTTTCAATTTAAAACGGTGCTGTTATGTGCAATAATAGAAAATAAATCAACTAACCAAGATTATTTATACTTTTTTTTAATAATTTCTTTTTAAGAAAATTGTTTTGTTCCTGTGATACCGTATTACGTGTCTGTGAAATTTAACATTTTTTTTGGATACATACTTAAAACTATCTATATTACGTTACCACTCCAGATTTCGATTGCACGTACACACTGAATTATTTTTTAATATTAAAACTAGACTTATGAGTATGCGTCAACTCAAAATTTCAAAATCAATTACCAATCGCGAAAGCGAAAGTCTGGAGAAGTACTTACAGGAAATTGGTAAAGTAGATCTTATTTCACCAGAGGAAGAGGTGAAACTCGCCTTAAGAATCAAACAAGGCGACCAGCAGGCTTTGGATAAACTTACCAAAGCAAATCTCCGTTTCGTCGTATCGGTAGCAAAGCAGTATCAAAACCAGGGACTCACGTTGCCTGATTTGATCAATGAGGGTAACCTTGGTCTGATAAAAGCTGCCCAGCGATTTGATGAAACCAGGGGATTTAAATTTATATCATACGGCGTATGGTGGATACGCCAAAGCATTATGCAGGCACTTGCCGAGCAATCGAGGATTGTAAGGCTGCCCTTGAATAAGGTAGGATTAACCAACCGAATCAGCAGGGCCTTTTCCCACCTGGAGCAGGAATTTGAACGTACGCCCACTACAGAAGAACTGGCTTTCTTTCTTGATATAGAAACAGAAGAAGTGGCCGCAACGATGAATGTTGCAGCCAGACATGTAAGTATGGATTCACCCTTAAGCGAAGGAGAGGAAAGCACGCTTATTGACGTATTGATAAATGGCAATGCCGACAGCGCCGATAAGCAAATCATGTTCAATGATTCGCTAAAAAAAGAAATAGCACGTTCACTAAGCATCTTAACTGAAAGACAAAAGGAAGTAATATGCTATTTTTATGGTATTAATATTGAGCAACCACTCAGCCTTGAAGATATTGGAATGAAATTTTGTCTTACCCGTGAACGTGTCAGGCAGATAAAAGATAAAGCCCTTACCAAACTTCGTACGGCTTCCAGGTGTCACTTGCTGAAAGAGTATATGGGTGTTTAAAAATTTATATGACACTATTTAACTGAACATGCCTAAAAGTGTGTTCATTTTTTTTGCTCTGTTTCAAATTAGTGGGAAGTCAAAAATTTTTGCTTCGCATCAAGGGGCAATCTTCCTGGTCTACTTAATTTTTTCTAAAATACCTTTGCCTTACATATGAATAACTATTTCAAAATAGGCAGACTGGCAGCTACTTTCGGATTAGAAGGACAATTGATTCTTGAGCATAGCCTCGGTAAAAAAACTTCTTTGAAGGGATTGAAAAATATTTTTATAGAAGAAAAGATAGATTCATTTCTTCCTTATTTTCTTGAGTCATCCAAAATAAAAAATGATAAAGAAGTTTACGTAAAGTTGGAAGGTATTTCTGCAAAAGAAAGCGCGAAGCATTTAATAAAAAAGGATGTTTGGTTAAGTGAAAATGATTTTAAAAAATTTGCTGCCAATGCCGCTCCAATTTCCCTGCTGGGTTTTATGGTGGTAAATGAAGAGGAAGAACTGGGCGAGGTATGTGAAGTCATTGAACAACCACACCAGGTTTTGTGCAAAATAATGTTAGATGGGAAAGAAGCGCTGATTCCTGTTCACGAAGATTCCCTGGAAAAAATTGATAAAAAAAATAAGAAACTCTTTGTGAATTTGCCGGATGGATTGCTTGATATTTATCGGCAAGCCTGAAGAAGAATTGAATAGTAAATTTCATTGGATATGTCCGCCACTTCAACAAATATTATTGCTCATTTCGATCTGGATTCCTTCTTTGTTTCGGTCGAAATATTAAATAACCCTTCTTTGAAAGGGAAGCCTGTAATTGTTGGTGGCAATGAACGTGGGGTGGTAGCCGCCTGTAGCTATGAAGCACGGAAGTTTGGCGTTCATTCAGCAATGCCCGTTAAAACTGCCATCCGTTCTTGCCCGCAGGCAATTGTAGTGAAGGGCACCTATAGTGAATACGGAAAATATTCCAGATGGGTAACGCAAATCATTGCATCGAAAGCGCCACTTTTTGAAAAAGCCTCCATTGATGAATTTTATATCGACCTGGGCGGGATGGATAAATTTTTTAATCCCTTGCAATGGACAATTGAACTACGGGAACTGATCAACGGAGAAACGGGCCTTCCTATTTCGTTTGGAATTGGCAGGAATAAGATGGTGGCCAAAATGGCCACTAACGAAGCAAAGCCAAATGGATTTCTACAAGTGCCCGGAGGAAAAGAAAAAGAATTTTTATCAAATTTGGAGTTGAATAAAATCCCCGGGGTAGGTGAGCAGACCACCCAGGTTTTATTGCGTCATGGTTTTAAATTCATAAAGGATATTCATAATACTACGCCGGAAAACCTGGAAAAAATTTTAGGAAAATGGGGTTTCGATTTGTGGAATAAGGCACAAGGTACCGGTCATTCAACGATTACACCGTATCATGAGGCGAAATCAATTTCAACAGAAAATACTTTTGAAGAAAACTTATCTGACGTTAACAGGCTCATGAGCGAAATAGTACGCATGACAGAAAAAATTGCATTTGAACTCAGGAAAGAAGAGAAAGTTACCGGGTGCATCACCGTGAAGATCCGCTATCCCGATTTTGAAACAACTTCGCGCCAAACCAGCGTTTCATATACATGCGCTGATGATGAAATAATACCGGTGGCAAAAGATCTGTTTCATAAATTATATAAAAAAGAAAAGCCGGTTCGTTTACTCGGAGTACGCTTTAGTGATTTAACTAATAATGCGGTTCAGACCAATCTTTTTCAAAATGTGGAAAGAAAAAATATTTTGTATAAGGCCATCGATGATGTAAAAAACAGGTTTGGTGCGGGTAGTGTGCTAAGAGCAGCAGGCAAATTAAACAGTCGCAAAAATAATATCGTGTAGCGTTTTCCTTTCTAATATTTTTAGCGTCGCATCTCTTGTAATCGTCATCATCTTCCTGATACCACAATGCTCTTCATCACAATCTTCACACTTTTCATAAAAATTCAAACTTACACAGGGTAGTAATGCTATAGGCCCGTTGATAACCCTTATGACAGTAGCCAGATTGATCTTTTTGGGAGAAATTTTTAAAAAATAGCCACCGCCTTTTCCTTTTTTACTTTCAAGAAGGTTGGCTTTTTTTAATTCATTCAGAATACCTTCCAGGAATTTTAAGGGAATTTTTTTTTCAGTGGAAATAGTGCAAATTAATATAGGTCCCTTTCCGTAATTCTCGGCGAGATAAGATAGTGCCCTGAAAGCATAGCGTGTTTTTTTTGAAAGCATTATTTTTTCAAAATTTTTTCAAAATGTAAGCAGATAATCTTACCCGTTTCTGCAAATTTATGAAATATCCCCTACCAATTTGGTAGGATATTGATATCTTAGCAAAATCTTTTAAATAAAAATATATAATTATGAGTTTACAATTAGGTGATACGGCACCCGATTTTACAGCTGAAACAACAGAAGGTAAAATAAATTTTTATGAATTTCTTGGTGATAGCTGGGGAGTACTATTTTCTCACCCTGCCGATTATACACCCGTTTGCACTACAGAATTAGGAAGAACTGCTTCATTAAAAAAAGAATTTGAGAAACGCAATGTAAAAGTTCTTGCCGTGAGTGTTGATCCACTGGATAAGCATATGGGATGGAAAAATGATATCAACGAAACACAAAATTGTACGGTAGATTTCCCGATAATTGCGGATGAAGACAAAACAGTGGCGAATCTTTATGGAATGCTGCATCCCAATGCTTCTGCAACGGCAACTGTTCGTTCCTTATTTATTATCGGACCGGATAAAAAAGTGAAGCTTATGATAGTGTATCCTGCATCAACCGGTAGAAATTTTAATGAGGTATTGAGGGTAATTGATTCCTTGCAGCTTACTGCCGATTACAGCGTTGCAACACCGGCAGACTGGAAGGAAGGTGAAGATGTGATAATAGTTCCATCTGTAAGTACTGAAGAGGCCATCAAAAAATTTCCCAAAGGAGTTACCGTTGTAAAACCTTATCTAAGATATACACCCCAACCAAATTTAAAATAATGGGTGCCTGAAAATGTTAACCTCTGTTCTTTTTTAATTGCTGAAGCACCGCCTTCATATCCTTTGGAAGAGGCGCTTCGAGCGAATGGATATTTCCTGTAGCATCTTTAAAATGTAATTGATGAGAATGTAAGGCCAGCCTGTTTATCAGTGGCCTTTCTTCATCATCATGCTGGCTCAACTTAAATTTTTTTTTGAATGAGGAAAGCAGGATTGGTTTTCCATCACCATATACGGTGTCACAGGCGATAGGATGCCCCGCAAATTTCATATGCACCCTTATTTGATGTGTTCGCCCGCTATGTATATTAAACTTTACGAGCGAATAAATTCCGTAATCTTCCAATACTTTATAATCAGTTAAGGAAGGCTTTCCTTTTTTACTTACCATCATCACCCCTTTCAGAACGGGATGTTCGGCAATGGGTTCAGTAATAGTACCTGCTTCAGTTGGGAGACTTCCAATAATAATTCCCTGGTATATTTTTTCAATATTTCTTTTCTCAAATAGTTGAGAAAGGTATTTATGACTCGCTTCATTTTTTGCAAATAATACCAATCCGCTTGTATCCCGGTCAAGCCGGTGCACAATAAATATTTTACCGTATAGCTGTAATAATATTTTATATTGGGACAATTGCGTTTCGTTGTGCCTGTCAGGGATGGTAAGCATTCCTGCGGCTTTGTTCACGGCAACAAAATCTTCATTTTCAAAAACTATTGAAATTCCTTTCGCTTGCGTCATCATTAATTAAATTCTGTAGTACCTGGTTTTTTGGCGGAAGTGTCAGCACCACGGATATTTTTTTGCTTGTTCATGTATTTCAATAAACGAATTTCTTTTTCACCGAGATAGCGCCATTTGCCACGTTCTACGTTCTTTTTGGTAAGGTTGGCATACATTACCCTGTCAAGTCCTTTTACCTCGTAACCCAGGTGTTCAAAAATCCGCCGTACAATTCTATTGCGACCGCTGTGTAATTCAATTCCTATTACAGACTTATCTTTAGAATCAGCGTAAGCCAAAGCATCTGCAAAAATTTCACCATCTTCTAACCTCAGCCCTTTCAGGATTTTGTCAAAATCAGTTTTAGTTAATGGCTTATCAAGTTTCACCTCGTAAACCTTTTTTATATTAAAACTGGGATGAGTAAGTTCCTGTGTAAGTCCTCCATCGTTAGTAAGCAGCAGCACACCCGAAGTATTCCTGTCAAGTCTTCCAATGGGATAGATCCGCTGATCGGTTGCATTTTTTGTAAGCTGCAGAACTGTTTTACGATTCTGTGGGTCATCAGTAGTGGTGATATAGTCTTTGGGTTTGTTCAGTAATATGTAAACAAGGTTTTTGGTTACATATAGTTTCTTGCCGTTAAAAAACACGTCATCTTTTTCATTCACTTTAAATGCCGGTTGCGTGACTACGATTTTGTTTACGGATACTTTTCCTTCAATGATCAATGTTACGGCGTCGCGGCGGGAGGTTACCCCACAATGTGCCAGGTATTTATTCAATGGCATTTGAGACGCATCTGTATTTTTTTTGGAGACGTCGGAAGAAGCCGGAAGTGTTTCTTTTTTTGATTGAGGATATTTCTGTTTCCTGCCTGGTTTAGATGATTGTTCAGGAGCAGGAGGATTGTTTGCGGAAAATCCCCTGTATCGTAGCGCCCGCTTTTCTTCGAAGTGTTTTTCAATCGCCGCGGCTTTTTGTTTTTTTGAAATTTTCTTATCCTGCTTGTGCTTTTCCTTTATTGCGGCGTTATTTTTTGGATTGATGAATTTTTGAAAAGGTTGCTGGCTCATGAAGAATTAATTTGCCGTTTTTCAACGGTATGAACGGCAAAGATAAAATAAAACAGGTGAACCAATTCGATTCACCTGCCAGTTTCAAAGGGAATTTTTTTTATGAGTCTTTATTGGCTCTTTTATTTTTCATATCATTTATTCTGCTGTTTCTCATTTCTTCTCTTTTCTTTAGTTGCTCTGCGGTGAAAATATTCTTCATGCTCTCTTTGCTGCTTTTCACCAGGCTCATCAATTGTTCTTTCTTTTGCTCATTTGTAAGAGATGCATCTTCTTTAATGGCTTTTGCCTGTGTCATGGCAATGCCTCGCTGTTCCTGGATTTTTGAAACCTGTGCATCAGTCAGGTTAAGCTCAGTTTTCATTCTTTCTATTTTTTTCTGAGCCATCATTTTCATATGCTCACTCCTGTCTTTTTTAGCCAGTGCTATTTTATCTTTTTGATCAGCCGTAAGGAGTGCCTGGAATTTTGACTTTCTCTCCTGTTCAAGGCTTGCTTTTTTAATACGGTAATCCTTCAGGGTTATACTTTCATTCTTTTCAAGATCTTTCAGCTGATTTTTATACTCGGTATTCAAGGATTTAGCCTGTTGCTTTTGAGCATCGGTAAGGTTAAGTTCTTTCATCATAGCGACGCCTTTATGATGCCTGTGCATGCCATACCCGGCTTTTCCATGATGCATGTGCTGACTGTGTTGCAAGGGGGCAGAACCCATTAAATTATTTTTAGCCTGTGCATTCGCGCCAACGGCCATTATTGTAAAAACGGATAACGCTATTAAATATTTTTTCATAGTTACTATTTTTTTGTTTGTTTAAAGGATAGACGCAAACAAATACCCCCGGTTTAATCCCGGGATATAATAAATTGTTAAGAATAAAATTTGCGTTAAGTTACTGCGGCTGGCTGAAGGTTTTTATTAGCAAGTTGGCCGCAGGCGGCATCGATATCTTTTCCACGGCTAATTCTAAGCCTTACATTTACACTATGTGCGGCAAGGTAATCCATAAATTTCTGGGTGGCATCCTTATCCGGTTTTACAAAACTGGCATTTTCAATAGGATTATATTCAATAATATTTACAAGATGCACCGGTACCTGCTTATAAATTTTTATAAGGTCATCCGCATCCTGGATGGAATCATTTTCACCCTTGAATAAAATGTATTCAAATGTGATATCGTTCTTGGTTTTATCGTAGAAATAATTGAGCGCTTCAATCAATGCTTTTATATTATTGCTCTCATTAATAGGCATTATCTCATTTCTTTTTTTATCATTGGCTGCATGAAGTGATACTGCGAGATTGAATTTTACGCCATCATCACCCAATTGCTTTATCATTTTAGCGACGCCTGCTGTAGAAACCGTTATTCTTTTAGCGCTCATACCAAGACCGTCATTGGCAGTAATTCTTTCAATGGCTTTTAATACATTTTTATAATTAAGCAATGGCTCACCCATTCCCATGAAAACAATGTTACTCAATTTTTTGCCATAGGTTTTTTCAGCCATTTGATTCAGCAAAACTACTTCGTCATATATTTCATCGAAATGAAGATTGCGTTTCTTGTCCATATAGCCCGTTGCACAAAATTTACAGCTCAGGCTGCAACCGACCTGCGAAGACACACAGGCGGTTTGCCGGTTATCTACCGGTATCAATACGCCTTCTACCAAATGACCATCGAAAGTTTTAAACCTTGTTTTTACCGTGCCGTCAACGCTATATTGCGTGGTATCGGTATTAATGGCGGGCAAAGAAAAATTTTCTGATAAACTTTGCCTGAGTTCTTTGCTAAGATTGGTCATATTTTCAAAACCGGTTGCATGCTTTTGCCAAAGCCATTCCCACACCTGCTTTGTCCTGAATTTCTTTTCACCAATAGTTTTAAAATATTCGGTAAGTTCTTCAAGAGAAAGCGTTCTTATATTTTTTTTAGAATTCATTTTGCAAAGATAGAATTTGTGACGATGGTTACATGGTTAAATTGTTACATGGTTTACTTACAGCATAAAAGTCCCGGGCTGCATATTGCGGTATGGAAAACAATTTAGAAGAAACCGGAAACAATTATCTTGCAAATCGTTTAAAATAAGAAAAGACAAATGGAAACTGTGTATGTTGTTGACGCCATGCGAACCGCAGTAGGCCGGTATGGGGGCGCTTTGAGCACTATTCGCCCTGATGATTTATTGGCTCATGTAATAGAAGCATTAATAAAGAGGAATGGAAAAATAGATGTTAATGATATTGAAGATGTAATTGCAGGAGATGCCAACCAGGCCGGGGAAGACAACCGCAATGTGGCGCGAATGTCCGCTTTATTGGCTGGTTTACCTGTTTCAGTCGCGGGGAATACCATTAACCGCCTGTGCGCAAGTGGTTTGCAGGCCATTATGGATGCATCACGGGCTATTATGTGCGGTGATGGAAATATTTTTCTTGCCGGTGGCGTAGAAAGCATGACCCGGGCGCCTTTTGTAATGAATAAAGCGGATGCTGCTTTCAGTAGAAGAGCAGAAATATATGATTCTACGATTGGCTGGCGTTTTCCTAATAAAAAACTTACCGATAAATATTATCCTTATTCAATGGGTGAAACCGCCGAGAATGTAGCAAAACAATGGAAAATATCAAGGCATGCGCAGGATGAATTTGCACTGGAAAGCCAGTTGAAATATTTTGCAGCATTGGCAGCAGGTAAATGGAAAGATGAGATTGCCCCGGTAGAAATTACGCCTAATAAAACAGAACAAATCATTTTTGAAAAAGACGAGCATCCGAGAAAAACATCCCTGGAAAAGCTTTCGCAACTCAGGCCTGCATTCCTGGAAGGCGGCAGTGTAACTGCGGGAAATTCATCGGGTATAAATGATGGGGCTGCCATGCTTTTGCTTGCAAATGAAAGCATGGTTACAAAATATAAGCTTAAACCGCTGGCTACCATAAAGAGTATGGCCGTTGCAGGAGTGGATCCGGCGATTATGGGCATCGGTCCTGTGCCGGCTTCTCAAAAAGCATTGCAGCGTGCAGGCCTTTCCGTTAGTGATATGGATCTCATTGAATTGAATGAAGCTTTTGCATCGCAGGCTATTGCCTGTATTCATGAACTGGGGCTCGACCTCCAGAAAGTAAATGTTAATGGCGGGTCCATTGCCATCGGCCATCCGCTTGGTTGTAGCGGAGCCCGTATTGCCACTACGTTATTATATGAAATGAAAAGAAGGGGAGTTCGTTACGGATTGGCAACTATGTGTGTGGGGGTAGGGCAGGGAGCATCAGTGATCTTCGAAAATCTGTAATAGAAAATAATGGGTGATTAATGCTAAACATTAGTAATTACACTAAATAAAATAAGGGTGGACAAAGACAAATATGAACTTACGTGATATTGCGAATTACCGGTTAATGAGCCAGCAAATTGAGGGCACAAAATTTAAAGCTGCAAAGGACCTCGTTTCCTGGATGGGCGCCATGCAGGCGCAGGATTATAGTATGGCTAAGTGGGGAATTGGTATGCGGCTCCTAACGGCAACTGAGAACAACATTGACGAAGCCATTGATTCCGGTGAAATTATCAGGACGCATGTATTGAGACCTACCTGGCACTTTGTTTCCGCCGGTGATATTTACTGGATGTTGGAATTAACAGGCCCGGCAATAAAAGCTTTGGCAAAATCGAGAGAAAAACAATTAGACCTTACTGAAAAAATATTTTCAAAAAGTAATGCCGTAATAGAAAAGGCTTTGAGAAATGGTAAGCACTTAACGCGGGATGAATTAAAAACAGTATTAAGAAAAAATAAGATTGCCGTTGATAATTCAAGGGCGTCCCATCTTTTTCTCCGGGCGGAATTAGAAGGCATTATTTGCAGCGGCATTCATAAGGAAAAGAAATTTACGCATGCCTTGCTGGGAGACAGGGTTTTGAAAACGAAAAAAATTCATAAAGAAGAAGCGCTTGCCATGTTAGCTCAAAGGTATTTCACCAGTCATGCACCGGCAACATTGCAGGATTTTACCTGGTGGTCGGGGTTGTCAGCTAAGAACGCCAGACATGCGTTCGAGATAATAAAAAATAATTTTATTTCCGAAACAATAAATGCACAAACTTTTTGGTTTCCTGGAACCCTGGCTGCCCTAAAAGCGCATATGAAATCAGTTTATTTATTGCCTGCATTCGATGAATTCCTGGTCAGTTATAAAGACAGGTCAGCCGCTATCGTTTTTGAACACCAGGAAAAAGCATTTTCCAACAACGGCATCTTTTGGCCAACCATTCTTATCAATGGGCGGGTAAGCGGAATATGGAAACGAACGATAAAGAAGAATACCATCACTATAGAAACAGATTTTTTTCAGCCAGCTAATAAAACAACAAAGGCTTTAGTGGAAAAAGCAGGCAGAGGACTTAGCCATTTTTTGAATAAAAAAATACTACCTCTTTAAAAATAAATTGCCGTGTTCAATTATACAATCCTGTTCAGCTCTTTCTTAACCAACCTGACATTAATAAATAGAGTTAGTCCCAGCAATAAAATTGCAATCAGCCAAACGCTCCAATTCAATACATAAGGCAGCTTTGCCTTGTTTACAAAAGATAGCTGGAGAAATAATATATGGAGTACCTGTGTAAGAAATAAAGCAACCACAATAATAACCAGATAAACGGGGAGCCAGGTTTTGGCAACGCTATTGGCCAGCCATCCGGGCGAATAACCTAACGTAAGCAATAAACGAAGATTGTCCTTGCTTTTTGCAATCATTAACTGAAGGTAAAATGAAAATAACATTAGGGCGAGTACGATGACGAGAATGCCAAAAACTCCCAAAGCACTGATTATGTTTTGCAAAATACTTTTTATGCGACTGAATTTAATTTTGTCTTTGTTAAGATGATAATCCTGCTGATCTAAAAAAGAAATTAATTGGGGATCGTTGGCATCTTTTGTTTTTATATAAACCCTGGAAGGATGGACGGCAGTATCTCCTGTAAAATGCAGATTGCCCCAATTCATAAAAGTTTTTGGAACCAGTATGGAATTAATACGGTCGCTTAAAGCAACAATATTTCCTTTGAAATTTTGTGTGCCGCCGGGGCCGGAACATTCTAAAATAATATTAACCGAACTAATCGTTTTTGGAGAAAGTTGTGGTAATCCCTGCGCGGGAGCGAAAACATTGTACATTTCTAAAAAATCAGAAGAGAAAATAATGGGCACCACTATTTGCCCAGGTTGCCAGGTAAAAAAAGGAGGTACGGTATCAATAAAATCGTTATCAATGCTTTCGAGGAAAAGATCGGTGCTAAAAGGAATAATATCGCCGGCGGTTCCCCGCACCCTAAACTGGTTGGCTATTAATGGCGCAACACTTTCTATTTGTGGTTGTGTTTGTAATTTGGTTACGTCTGTATTCGTGAAGGTATTGTCTTTGCCCATGTTTTCATTGGTAATGGTTTTAGAAATTGAAATAAAATCATATCCATTTTTCCGCGGGCTGTTTTCCTTAAGTAGTTCCTGGATATTTATAAATATTTGCATGGAAACTAACAGCAAGAGCACCCCAATTCCTAATCCGAAATAGCCGAGCCATTTCGACAATACATTTTTTCCTGAAATAAATAAAGGCTGTATTTTTTTATACGATAATGACATTTTTTTATTGCACTAATTATAACGAATTACACAAATTGGTTTACCGCATTGCATGAATTGCTTTCCCTGTTCAATTTACAAGTCGTCTTTAGGGAGATGAACATTGAGGTTCACAACATCAGCACCTTCTCACCTTTTAAAAGATCGATTGGTTTCAGGTCGGCAAAAATCATGGCTGCGTTTCGCTTTTCACATTCCTCGTAAATAAGGTCCATTGCTTTTTTCCTGTTGGCTTCATCCAAATGACTATACGGCTCATCCAATAATAAAAAATCAAATGGCTGCATAAGCGAGCGAATAATTGCAAAGCGTTGTTGCTCACCATAGCTGCAGGTTTTTGCCTGTTGACTTAGTTTTCTTTCCACGCCAAGTCTTTTAGCCATTTCATCAATTTTTTTTGGCAAATGATACGGATCCAGTATTCGTTTTATTTCAAGATTCTCCCGTGCCGTTTGATCTTCAAACAATCTCAAATCCTGGAAAATAATGCTTATTTTATTCTTCCGGAATGAAGAAAAGTTCTCCCTGGAAAGATTTTTAATTTTCACATCGTCGTAAGTGATATCGCCGGTATAGTCTTTTCTTAATCCATAAATAAAGTGTATTAAAGAAGTTTTCCCCCTACCTGATGGCGCCACAATATGAAGATGTTCCCCTTTGTGAATGATTATTTTTTTACCCCACACTTCCGAGTTGGCCGTATGTTCCCTCTCAATATAACCAGGTAGAATTTCCTGCAGGATTATCTGCATATGTCAACTTCTTTTACGATAAAATTTAAAAAGGCTATTTGTTTCCGACCGTATCAATTGGCGGAGGCATCATAAGTGAGTCTGTGTTGCTCATTTCAGATTTTTCACGTTCTTTTTTTGCCATTTCTACACTTGCTATCGTATCTAAATAATGGTTTAACTGCTTTAAGCTATTAGCGCTCTGATCGATAAAATTTATTTCCGTATTGCCAACTATGCCACCATCCTTAAACTCCCCGCCGGTAGCATAAATATTATTCCATAGTTTAAGGCTTTCATTTACGATCAATTCATTATCAGGGTTCATTTTCTTTTCAGAAGAAATTTCAGAAAGAATTTTGTGAATATCTATAAATAAACCAATTGGATGCCCGGTTAGTTTATCAATAAAATTATATTTGTTGTTTGCATTTCCTGCCAGGTAATCATTGAGAAAATGTTGATGATTGGATACGGCAAATACTTTATCATTTTGCGCAAAAGAAATGGATGTGTCATTTACTTTCCCCATTTCACCGGTCATTTTTTTACCTGCTTCTACCAATTTTTGAAAGCTGGGTTTATCGCCAATCTCTACAGAAAATAAAAAATTCATATCTGGCTTTTTAAACGAATATGAAGCAGAATCATTCGAAATAGCATTGTCACCAGGTAAAATATTTTTCATGCTAAGGTCAGTAAGGGCAAGCATAATTTCTCCTTTATTAGCTTTTACAAAATCGTCAATATTAAAACCTATTTGCCCGGTGAACATGTTTAAGAAGCCATCCATGCCGGTAAGTTTTATTAGTTCCTTTAGCCCTTCTGGTTTAAAATTCATCGCAAAAACACCCAGTACATTTTGTGAAGGAATATTTTTAATCATATCGGTACTGATGTTGTCTCCACTGTATTTTTTAAGGAAGTCGCTAAACTCTTTTCCTGCGTAAAGTTTCTGGCTTATATTAATTTTTCCGTTATCGAAGCTTACGGCGTACGTGCTTATATTGTCTTTTAAAAACACATCAAGTTTCAACATGCCAACCATTCCCAGCGAAGCCGTACTATTCATAATTTCTTCGGTATTTACCCATGTATGGATATCACCCGTTTCTTTAAGAAGGTTTGTAAATTTTTCGTTACCCGCAAGACTGCTGTCAGATTTTAATGAAAAAAGATTTCTGCAAACTGCTGACAGGTCAGTAGTTTGATTAACGAGCGGCGCCATGTTTCCATTGCTGCCCATTGCGTTCATTGAACTAAGTTTTGATCTCGCATCGGCTGCATCAAACGCATAAGTGAAATGCTCGTCATCCCAGGCAACCACGATTTTATTTTTAATTGTAAGCATGTTTAGATTGCCATCCTTTTTTAATGTTGCTGTTGAATCAAGATTCTTATTGAACTGGCCGAAATCCCCGGCATTTTTAACCGTGCCTTCTAATACCATTTCTCCATTGGTCCCCGGATTTTTTGCAACAAAAAATATAAGTCCGCCATTCAAATCTATGCCACTGTTTTCGGGATCATTAAGAAGTCTTTTTATCCATCCCGTGGTTTCTGAATCCGTGTAAGCCTTCTTGTACCAATTGGCTTGTTTTATATCGTCCCAGCTAAGTTTTTCTTTAAGAGATTTTGTATTAAAGTGAACCACAAACATTGCATTTTTAGGAATCATTTTACCTTCTTCATTTTTTTTGCTGCATGATGAAAATAGAAATGCGGCTGCAACAAATAGTAGTGTAAGCCTGAAAAAAGATTTCATAATAGTTGTTTTAAAGTTTAGAATACCGGTGCTGTGAAGCATTAATTTAATGAGATAATTTTCAAAAACTAATTCAATTTTATATATAACGGCAAATATTAAGTAAAATAACCTTTTTCCTATTGAAAATAGGAAGAAAGGTTTTGTGCAGGTATGGTTTGTTGAACTGCTTTTGCCAAATCCTTCACAATGCATGTTTTTTGCTCCAGTTCATTTGACCCGATAATTACTGCAAAAGGAATATTTTTTTTTGCAGCATATTTAAACTGCTTGTCCATTTTGGCGTTTTCATAAAACAGTTCGCAACTTATTCCATTGTTTCTGAGAGCCTGCATTTGTTTGAAAGCAAATATGGATTCTTTTTCACCCATGTTAAAAAACAAGACAGTAGTTGATTTATTAATTTCTGCAGGGAAAATATCCAACTCATTCATCACGTCATAGATCCTGTCAACTCCAAAGCTAATCCCCACACCTGGGATATTTGGTAAACCGAATAGTCCTGTAAGATCATCATATCTTCCACCGCCGCCAATAGAGCCTATTTGAAAACTATGTGGCATTTTCACTTCAACTATTAATCCTGTATAGTAATTCAAGCCCCTTGCGAGAGAAGCCTTTATTTGAATAAAATCCTCGGGTGGAATATGATTGGTTATAAATCTTAGTTCCTCAATTCCCTTTCTGCCATGTTCATTATGACCCAATAGTTTTTCCAACTGTAACAATATATCCTCGTTGTACCTGCCAACTATTGAAAGATACTCCTCAATAAGCCCAATTTGATGATGGCTTAATCCCCTTTGCGACAATTCTTCTTTTACCTTGACAATTCCAATTTTATCAATTTTATCTATTACAGTTGTGATTTCGGTAAGTATATCGGTGCGCTCGCATATCTCAGCAAGTGCTGTCAAAATTTTTCGATTATTTATGTTTATAGAATAACCGTTAGGTTCCGAAGTATAATTGAATTTAGGGATTTTCAATTTCTCAAAAACTGCAATATAAATGCTAATTAATTCTGCATCGCTTATTAAAGAATTCGTTCCTGCAACATCTGCATCACATTGAAAAAATTCCCGGTATCTTCCTTTCTGCGGCCGGTCAGCCCTCCAAACACTTTGCATCTGGTAGCGTTTATACGGCATTGTTAGTTTGTTATAATTCATCGAAACATAACGGGCAAAAGGAATAGTGAGATCGTAACGAAGCGCTCTCTCCGTAATACCGGTATCATTTGTTCCTTCCAGTATTTTTTCAAAACCTTTTTTTACTTCTTCTTTTTTTAAAGGGTTATCAAGCCCGTTATTTAATATTTTAAAAATGAGTTTATCGCCTTCATCCCCATATTTCCCCATAAGTGTTTCGAGGTTTTCCATGGCAGGAGTTTCTAACGGTTCAAAACCATATAACTCAAAAACATTTTTGATCGTGTTAAGAATAAATTGTCTTTTGCGAATTGTTTCCGCATTAAAATCTCTTGTTCCCTGTGGTAGTGACGGTTTCATTTTTTGCCTTCGGCAGAAGATTTACTTTTAAAGCCGCAAAAATATGATATTCAATTGTACCCTACGACTTATCGTAGCTACAAATGTTTTAGTGCAAACCACTAAAAAATTTCTTGTGCAAAAAAGTTTATGAAAAAATATGAATGATGCATCTTACCAGAAACGGCGCTGTTTTTTTGATTAACTAAATTTTTAATCATGGAATGCATTGCATTTCTCCTAAAATAAATTCATGACCCACGATGCTATTCGGAACAACAACTTATTGGATATTATTTTTTTTGAAAGCCGGAATAAAAATTACGGGGCGTACACTTTGAAAGAAACATACAATAGCCGTCCGGGGATTGCTTTGTTGAAGATGATGGGCACTTCGTTTCTTTTTAGTTTATGGCTTCTGCCTGAAAACCGCAAAATAGTTTTTGTCCCCTTACCTCTAAAAATTTTTACTCCCCGGGTAAAAACTTTGGAGAAATATGCCCTGTCCAATAAGGCACATAAAAGTGCGGTAAAGAGTGTGCCTGCAAAAAAAAACCCGGGGCTAAAAAGCCCACCGGTTATTGCAGCTTCGGATATTATTAACAAATTACCTGCAACACTACCCGATATTCAGCAGTCTTTAACCAATACGGATGCTTTTGAAGATTTCCCCCCAGGGATAAACGGGCATGCAAAAGGCAGAACAAACGAAAATGCTTCAATAGCAATTATAAGAAGTGATAGATCAGATCCTGTTAGTGAAGTTGAAATAATGCCACAATATCCGGGTGGAATGAAGGTGGTGCTTGCTTTTTAATTAGAAATCTTTATACGCCTGGCGATATTGAAGAAAGCAGCGCTGTTTTGGTAAAAATTAAATTTGTTGTAGATTATGATGGAAAACCGGAGAGTTTTGAGGTGGTAAAATCAGGAGGAACTGCATTCGACAGCGAGGTTTTGATGGTGTTAAGAAAAACGCACATGTGGAACCCGGGAAAAAGTAAAAGAAAGATTGATACCAACTTTCATGTAGTTGCCGGCGGGGTTTACAAGTGATTTTTGAAAATAGTTTTACAGTACCTGCTTTTTTTAAAGGCAGTTTCTCTATTTTATTTTATCTTGCCACAGATCATAGTAAAATTTAATATATGAGTCTTGAAGAATTTGAAAATACGCCTGACCCAAAAGCCAAGCGTTATATTTTTATGAAGAGCCTCATGGACTTCGGAATGGGTTTTTTATATGTAAGTGTTGGTATAATAATTTTTTTCGCGAATGAATTTCATCTTTATAATAATTTTACCGCCAGTGGTACCGGTAAAATATTTGCAGTAGTAGTTGTTATTTATGGTGGATGGAGAATTTACCGGGGAATAAAAAAGAATTATTTTCGGGACAGATGATGATTAAATTAATAAACGGATAATGAAAGGGACACTTATATTGGGAGCTTTTGCCATAATTATTTTTTCAGGCTGCCAGGGCAATGAAAAGCGGCCCGATCTCGACTCGACCAACAGTGGCACGATACATATAAGCGTTGATGAATCGTTTAAACCTGTTATTGATTCACAAATACAGGTATTTGAAGTATTGTATCCAAAGGCCAAAATTATTGCAGACTATAAACCGGAGGCTGAATGTTTTAAAGATTTAATGAAAGATAGTACCAGAATGATTATTGTTACGCGCGGCCTGACTGACGAGGAGGAGAAATTTTATAAGGACAGCTTTTCTTTTTATCCAAGCTTTGATAAAATTGCCTATGACGCGATAGCAGTAATTGTGAACGATAATGCCCCGGATTCAGTTTTCACTATGGATAAAATACGAGGCATATTGGATGGTTCTACCGCCGACAAACAATTGGCTGTTTTTGATGGGCTAAAAGAAACCAGCACGGTGCGCTACGCGATAGATTCTATTCTGCGAGGAAAAATGTTTGATCCTAAAAAGGTCTTCGCGGAAAAAAACACCCTCGATGTGATTAATTACGTGGCTGAGCATAATAATGTGCTGGGTTTTGTTGGGGTAAGCTGGATCGGGAATAGTGAAGATACTTCACAACTTACTTTTTTAAAAAAAGTAAGAATTGCATCGCTTGAATGTAATTGCCCGGAAAAAACTTTTGTAAAACCTTACCAGGCCAATATTGTGAGGAAGCGATACCCGTTGATACGTGGATTGTATTACATTCTAAAAGAAAATTATGATGGTCTTGGAGGAGGGTTTGCCAATTTTCTTCAATATGAAAGAGGCCAGTTAATATTTAAACGTGCCTACCTTTGGCCTGCAAAAATGAATTTCACGATACGGTCAGCAACATTAAATTAAAATAAAAAAGGTATTAATCAAAATCTAGTAAAATGCAAAAAATGAAACAAATTAGTCTGGTAGCTTCGTTTATTTTTATGGGAAATTTTCTATTCGCCCAAAGTATGGATGAAGGGAAAAAGTTTTTAGACTATGAAAGATATACCAGCGCAAAGGATGTATTTAGCAAACTGGTAACCGCTAATCCAGGCGATATAGAAGCCGTTTACTGGCTTGGGCAAACGTATCTCCAAAATGCAGATAACCCGGATACGGCCGCGGCAAAAGCATTATATCAAAAAACATTGCAGGCAAATCCAAATGAGCCATTAATGATGATTGGCATGGGTGAAATAGAAATAATGGAAGGTAAAAAAGAAGATGCCCGCAATAAATTTGAAGCCGCAATCAGCATTCCCAAGAAAAGAGATTTACCTCCGGTGCTCATTGCTGTCGGTCGTGCTAATATTGAACCAAAAGATGGGGACGCGGTTTATGCAATTGATAAACTGAACCAGGCAGCAGATAAGGATAAAAAAAATCCTGAGATACAAATCTTGTTGGGCGACGCCTATAGAAAAATGATAGATGGCGCCAATGCGACGGTAGCCTATCAAAATGCATTAGGACTCAATCCAAAAAGTGCCAGGGCCAGTTTTATGATAGGAAGAATTTATGAAACGCAAGGTTATGGCCAGGAAGCTATTTATATGAAATACTATGATGCGGCGATTGCCTCAGACCCCAATTTTGCACCAGTTTATTATTGGTTGTATCAATACTATTACCAGCGTGATGTAAATAAATCAAGAGACTATTTGACTAAATATATTGCCGTTTCAGATGCTGATTCAAAGAATTGTTATGCAGAAGCCTCCCTCTTATATGTATCAAAATTATACCAGCAGGCAATTACAAAAGTGGATCAATGTATTACAACTGCCGGTGATAAAGCTTTCCCGAATTTATATGGACTAAAAGCCTATTCTTACGATAAATTAGGAGATTCGCTGAATGCTAAAAAATATTTCGACGAATTTTTTACAAAAATAAATCCTGACAAAATCGGGCCAAATGATTATGCTACTTACGGAAAAATACTTTTAAAAATTCCGGGTGTTGATTCTATGGCTACTGTACGCAATGATTCCCTGGCAACAATATATATTAATAAGGCTGTGATGCTTGATACCATTCCCGCGAATAAACTGGATTATATAAAGTCAACTGCCGAAAGCCTTATAGCCTCTCAAAAATTTGCCGATGCCGGGAAATGGTATACGAAAATTTTAACGCTTAAACCGGATTATGGCAAAGTTGATTTGTACTATGCCGGTTATAATGATTACCGGGGCAGTAATTACTCAGCAGCAGATTCAATTTTTGGATTGTATACACAAAAATATCCTGACGATATTTTCGGATGGTATATGAAGGCTCACGCCCAGGAAGGGATAGATACTTCAGGAGCTTTGGGTTTGGCAAAAACTGCTTATGAAAAAGTTATAGAAATTGCTGATACCTCTTCCGATAAAAGTAAAGTGCTGTCAAACGAAATTACCGGTTACCGGTATATGGTTGCTTACTATTATAACGTAAAGCACAACATCGATTCTGCACTTCATTACAACAGTCAAATACTTGTTTTGGATCCCACTGATCAGCAAGCTCTTACCAACGATAAAGCTTTAAAAGTCGTGCGGGAGCAGCAGCACGGTGCGTCGCCTGCAAAAGCTTCGAAGGATACTACTTCGCCGGCGAAGAAGTAGTGAAATTTTTTATACTTTTTTAAACATAGCCCCGCCCGGTATCGCTGCGGGGTTTTTTATGTGCGTACTATACCGTCACTTTTTGCAAAACATGATTTATGCCAAGGTGACCTGGTGATACATTACAATCGTTATGGAAAATTGAACCACCTGTTGTATTTTTGCGAATAATATTTTTAATATTGATACATATATTTTTCTTACAGGTCGCTTCATCAGGCAATAGTACATTAGATTATTTTCCAATAGGAATTCAGTTACTGTTTGCAATTATCCTGGTAGGTGGCATACTGGTACTTACTCATATTCTTGGACCGAAAAGACAAACAGCAGAGAAGCTGGAAAATTTTGAGAGCGGCATTGAAGGACAAGGAAATGCCCGCCAGCCTATGGCAATTAAATATTTTTTAGTCGCCATCCTATTTGTACTTTTTGATGTGGAAGTTATTTTTTTCTATCCGTATGCAGTCAATTTTCGCGAATTAGGGTGGCATGGCTTTGTGGCAATTTCCATGTTTGTTGGCTTCTTTTTAACGGGGTTTGTCTATATAGTTAAAAAGGGGGCATTGAATTGGGAGGAATGAGGACAACAGGCTATAAACAATTGTCAGTAGGTGATGTTATCAATTGTCAATTTGATTTAAAAAACTTAAAAAATAAAGAATGGCACGTCCGGTTCAATATAATCTTACTAACAAGTTTGTTGAAGCACCTATAGCCTTGGCGAATCCGCCGGAAGGATATACGGGGGAAGGATTTTTTGCAACAAAACTAAATGATGTGGTTGGTCTTGCCAGAAAAAATTCTATCTGGCCCTTGCCTTTTGCTACCAGTTGCTGTGGCATTGAATTTATGGCACTGATGGCGTCGCATTACGACCTTGCACGATTTGGTTCTGAAAGAGTGAGTTTTTCACCACGCCAATGTGATCTTTTAATGGTGATGGGAACCATTGCAAAAAAAATGGCACCTATCGTAAAGCAGGTTTATTTGCAAATGGCTGAACCCCGCTGGGTATTAGCAATGGGGGCGTGCGCCAGTAGCGGTGGTATATTCGATTCTTACGCTGTCTTACAGGGCATAGACCAGATAATCCCGGTCGATGTATATGTGCCGGGTTGTCCTCCAAGGCCTGAAGCAGTGTTAGATGGTTTCATAAAAGTGCAGGACCTTGTAGGAAAAGAAAGTTTACGGCGCAGAAATTCCGACCGGTATAAAGAATTGATGAATAGCTATGGAATACAATAAACAGTAACTTGAATACCTGGCAAAATTTTTCTATAATAAGGGAATAATTTAATAGTAGCATGGCATTAACCAACGAAATTATCAGGCAGCATGTAACCGAAAAATTTGGCGAAGAAATTTATGATTGGAGTGAACTCTATGCAATGCTGACATTTACATCTCACAAGGATCTAAATCTTAAAGTACTCCAGTTTCTTTTTGATGATCCCATACTTCAATTTCGGTTTCTTACTGACCTTTGCGCCGTGCATTATCCCGAAAAAAAGAATGAAGAATTAGCCGTGGTATACCATCTCCATAATCTTGTAGACAATATTCGTATCCGTTATAAAGTATTTACGGACGTAAATAACCCAGGCGTTTTTAGTGCGACGGCATTATATGCATCCGCCAATTGGATGGAAAGAGAAACATATGATTTTTATGGCGTTAATTTTATCGGCCATCCCAACCTCGTGAGAATCTTAAATGCGGATGAAATGGATTATTTCCCCATGAGAAAAGAATATCCTTTAGAGGAACAAACCCGTGTAGATAAGGATGATGAAATGTTTGGAAGAGATTAAAATAGTAAACAAAACGACGTGTACAAATTATTTTATAAATACAAGCCGGTTATTATAAAAGGTTTAATTTTTATTTCTTTAATAATAGCCAACTTTGCTTCAGGTGCACTAAGTAATTTTTTTCTGGGAGCAGTAACAGGAGCAGCAATGATAAGTTTTGGACAAAGTCTGGCTGAAATAAAATTAAAGAAACAAATCGATGGATACCATGCGCCCTTGGGTAATAAGTAATGTGGCAGTAAATAAAATTACAGAGGTCTTACAACATAAAAATTGTAGTTGATAATATATTATGTCAGAAATAAAGCATCATATCAATCTTCCGGAACTTTCTCTTGAAAAGAAAACAACTACTTTAAATCTGGGGCCTACACATCCCTCTACGCATGGTGTTTTTCAAAATATTGTTGAGCTTGATGGCGAGCGCGTAGTAAGCGCTGAGCAGACTGTAGGTTATATACACAGGGCATTTGAAAAAATTGCTGAACATCGGCCTTTATACCAGATCACGCCGCTAACTGATCGTTTGAACTATTGTTCATCACCTATAAACAACATGGGATGGCACATTTGCTGCGAAAGATTATTGAAGGTGAAAACACCAAAGCGTGTGGATTATCTCCGCATCATTATTATGGAACTTGCCAGGATATCTGATCATTTAATTTGTAATTCAATAGTTGGTGTTGATTCAGGTGCCTACACCGGATTTTTATATGTAATGCAATACCGCGAACTCATCTATGAAATTTATGAAGAAATTTGCGGCTCAAGGTTAACCACCAACATTGGGCGCATTGGTGGCTTCGAGAGAAATTTTACAAATGAAGCTTTTCAAAAACTTGAAAAATTCATCAGGGAATGGCCCGTAGTATTGAAAGAATTTGAGCATCTTTTTAGCCGCAACCGGATATTTATGGATCGCACCATTGATGTTGGGCCAATAAGCGCAGAACGGGCACTCAACTATGGATTTACCGGTCCTAATCTTCGTGCCGCGGGCGTGGACTATGACGTTCGGATTCATTCTCCTTATAGTAGTTATGAAGATTTTGACTTTACAATTCCGGTCGGAAATACGGGTGATTGCTACGACAGGTTCCTGGTGCGGAATGAAGAGATGTGGCAGAGTTTAAAGATTATCAAAGATGCTTATCGGAAGGTGCAGGAATTCAAAGGAGCTGAGGCCGAAGTTTTTCATGCCGATGTGCCCGAATATTACCTTCCGGACAAAAAGGATGTATATACAAAAATGGAAGCGCTCATTTATCATTTTAAAATAGTGATGGGTGAAATTGACATGCCAGCGGGTGAAATTTATTCTTCTGTGGAAGGTGCTAATGGAGAACTTGGTTTTTACCTGATAAGCGATGGGGGCAGAGCGCCTTACCGCCTTCATTTTCGCAGGCCGTGTTTTATTTATTACCAGGCGTATTCAGAATTGACAAAAGGCGGAATGTTAAGCGATGCCATCATCACAATGAGTAGTTTAAATTTGATCGCGGGTGAAATGGATGCATAAGAATTAAGAATTATAAATTGTAAACGATCATAAAAAAAAATAAAAGATCTTCTCAATTTTAAATCAAGAAATAATAAGTGATGATTTTTTCAGAGCAACAATTAAATAAGGTTAATGAAATAATTGGCCGGTATCCTGAAGAAAAGCAGAAGAGCGCCATACTTCCTGTATTGCATATTGCGCAGCAGCAAGGTGGCGGATGGCTTGATGTGCCCACTATGGATTATGTGGCTTCCTTATTAAGTATCCAGCCTATTGAAGTGTATGAGGTAGCTACATTTTATTCGATGCTCAACACAAAGCCGGTAGGAAAATATGTATTTGAAGTTTGCCAGACCGGCCCATGCATGCTTAACGGCAGCGATGAGATCATACAATATATCGAAGAAAAATTAGCAATAAAAAGAGGTGAAACAACTGCAGATGGATTGTTTACTTTGAAAGTTGTTGAATGTTTGGGGGCATGTGGATATGCGCCAATGATGCAATTGGGTAAAACTTACAGGGAGCATCTTACCAAAGAAAAAGTTGATAGCATAATTGAAGAATGTGTAGCAAAGGCAGCAGCAAATAACTAGATTCTTAATATCAAAATTTATACATCAATGAAACTTGTTCCTTACTTGCATTTTGCCGGTAATGCAAGAGAAGTATTGGATTTTTATAAATATGCCTTAGGTGGTGATGTTGTACAATTGGGCACCTATGGTGAAAGTCCAATGCCAGGCGATGAAGATTATAAAGATAAGATCATGCATGCAAGATTTGTATTCGATGGAAATATGATCATGGTGTCTGACGTTTTTAAAGGTCAAACTGTCTCAACAGAAGGAAATATCCAATTATCAGTTGATGTGGAAGATGAAAATAAAATAGATTATATTTTTAATAAAATGGCCGGGGGAGGAAGAATAACCATGCCTTTACAGGATCAGTTCTGGGGCGCAAGGTTTGGAATGCTGCAAGATAAATTTGGCGTAAGCTGGATGTTTAATTGTGAGAAAAAGAAATAATTAAAGTATGTCAAAAAAATTACTATTAGATAAGGTACACATTAATGGCATAAAAAACTTTGATGTGTATCGCCGGGAAGGCGGATACAAAAGCGTTGAAAAAGCTTTGAAAATGCTGCCGGGTGATATTGTAGATGAGGTGAAAAGAAGTGGCTTAAGAGGTCGTGGCGGCGCTGGTTTTCCTACAGGATTGAAGTGGAGTTTTTTGGCGAAGCCTGAAGGCGGCGCCCGGTATCTTGTATGCAATGCAGATGAAAGCGAACCCGGCACATTCAAAGACAGGTACCTCATGGAATTTATACCCCATCTTTTGCTTGAGGGAATGATCGTTTCATCTTTTGCCCTCGGAAGCAATGTTTCCTATATCTACATTCGGGGCGAGTATGATTGGGTCAATGATATTCTTGAAAACGCAATTGAAGAAGCCAAACAAAATGGATTTCTCGGAAAGAATATCCTCGGTAGTGGATTCGATTGCGAAATATACACCCACCGCGGCGCCGGAGCGTATATCTGCGGTGAGGAAACTGCACTCCTTGAAAGCCTGGAAGGTAAAAGAGGGTTGCCAAGAATAAAGCCGCCTTTCCCTGCTGTGAAAGGTGTTTGGGGTCGCCCAACTGTCGTGAATAATGTGGAAACAATAGCTTCTATTGTTCCGATTATAAATGAAGGAGGCGAAGCCTATTCACAAATTGGCGTTGGAAAATCAACGGGTACCAAACTGATTTCGGCATGTGGCAATATTAATAAGCCCGGCGTTTACGAAATAGATATGACCATATCGGTTGAAGACTTTATTTACGGTGATGAATATTGTGGCGGGATAAAAAACGGGAAACGGCTAAAAGCCTGCATTCCCGGGGGTTCATCGGTCCCTATATTACCTGCGAATCTTTTACTAAAGACTGCAAAAGGTGAAACAAGGATGATGAATTATGAAAGCCTTTCTGATGGGGGTTTTACTACGGGTAGTATGATGGGCTCAGGAGGTTTTATTGTATTCGATGAAGATCAATGCATCGTCCGGCATACATTAACGCTGGCAAGATTTTATTGTCATGAGAGTTGTGGCCAATGTTCCCCATGCCGTGAGGGAACCGGGTGGATGGAGAAGATATTCAGTAAGATCGAAAAAGGCAAAGGTGAAATGAAAGACATTGACTTACTTTGGGATATTCAAAGAAAGATTGAAGGTAATACCATTTGCCCGTTGGGCGATGCAGCAGCATGGCCTGTCGCAGCAGCCATCAGGCATTTCAGGGATGAATTTGAATGGCATATTTTAAATCCTGAAGAATGTTTACAAAGAAATTATGGATTGGCCCATTATGCAGATCCTTTGGAAGTAGCAACAACAGCATAAAAATATAAATGCAAAAGATAGATAACATAGAAATTAAAAATTTTAAATCCATACGCCATCAAAAAATTGAGGGATGTAAGAGAGTTAATGTTTTTATTGGGTATCCTAATGTGGGGAAGAGTAATATTTTGGAGGCGTTGAGTTTGTTAACTTTTATTCGTGAAAAAAGAAGGCCGATAGGTTTAAAAGGGTTAGTCAGATTTGAAAAGCTTAGTCAACTATTTAATTATAATAATATTCAAAATCCCGCAGTAGTTTATTTTAATAAAGATTACTCTTTGTTAGTAAAATATGAAGATGAAAAACATTTGGAATTTTTGATAAGAGATAAAAACAAAAAAAAACCTTATAATTTCCCCATAAGTGTGGGAGAAGAAACTCTTAATTCTGGCAAAACTGACGGTGTAGATGATTTCTCTGGATGGTTTCCAGATATACACAAATTAATTGTTAAGCCTTACAAATTTTCTGAATCAAAAGTTTTTAATGAAAGCTTTTCGGCTCTCGAGCTTAAGATACCCTTTGGAAAAAATTTATTTGAATTAATCGTCAATAATTCAGAAATTCAGAAAGAATTTTCTGAATTATTAAAATCTTATGATTTGGATTTGGTAATTGATGTTTCGACAAATGATGTAAAGATTTCACCTGCGATTAAAGGTGGGGTCATTCACACCATCCCCATTTCTCTAATGGCAGACACTTTAATCAGACTAATTTTCTTCAAAGCGGCTATAATTACAAATAAAAATTCTGTTCTTCTTTTTGAAGAACCAGAAGCGCACATGTTTCCGCCCTATATTTCAAAGTTTACGGGTGACATTATCCATGATGAAAACGATAACCAGTATTTCATAGCAACGCATAGCCCATTTGTATTAAATGACTTCATGGAGAATTTGAAAAGCGATGAATTGGCAATCTATATAGTAAGTTATAAAAAAGAAACGGGGGAAACGATAATCCATAGAATGAATGATGAAGATATGCATGAAGCTTACCAGTTTGGCTATGATTTTTTTATGAACATTGATAAATTCATATCCCAGGAACAGCATGATGAAGTTTGAAAATAACTGGTGGTTGTATTTTGTACCTGAGTGTTATTTTGATACAGTTCTTTTAAAAAAATTATTGAAGACGAATAAAAGATTAATGCATCGAAAAGGATGTAACAACGTGGTTAGAGATTTAGAGAGTCCCCGGCTTAAAAATTTATTTGCAGTAGCATTAATTGACAAGGACAAAACTGAACTTAATTATTTAAGAGAATGTAAAGTTCTTTATAATGCTGACAAACTGATTTTATGGAAACACGAAAAACAAAGTCATTTTATCATTCAACTCAATCCGCCTTTAGAGAAATGGACTATTGACATGTTAGATGAAAATAAATTGACGATTGAGGATTTTGGTTATTCAAGAAATTATAAAAAGCTAAAGAAAGAAATAAAGGACGATATTGATAAGGAAGATGATGAAAAATTGAACAAGTTATTAGACGCACTTGTCAAAACAGATTGTTCTACGATAAAAAAGTTAAAATCATTTTTGATTTATTTAAAAGAAAAAAATAACAGCGTAGATATAAACGAATTACTAAATGCCTGAAGAACAAAAATTATTTAAAGTAACTATTGATAACATCACCATTGATG
>JBDTOV010000046.1:0-34501 GCA_039933035.1 Ginsengibacter sp.
ATATTATTTCAATAGCATTTATTTACTGCCACTAATTGTGGGGCTCATTTTCACAAGTTGTTCAAAAAAACACGGGGCATGTACACTGCTAAGCCCCGATGGCAAAATGGTTATAGCTGTTTACACAGGTAGCGGAGGAAGGCTGATGTACTATGTGAATAATAACGGTACATCTGTTATCGGTGATGCTGCTTTGGGCATCACCGTTGACCGGCAAAATCTTGGTGAAGGTGTAACTATGGGTGATCCTGTTTATTCAAATGCCAATGAAAGATATGCATCGCAAGACGTACATGATACAGCCATTAACCATTATCGTGAAATGGTCATACCCATCACCCACCAGCAAAGCGGAACACATTACCAGGTTGAAATAAAAGCCTTTGATAATGGAATGGCGTTTCGGTATGTAGTTCCCAAAAAAGGCATTTCCAATGTAGAAGGTGAAGCAAGTTCCTGGAAAATACCTCCGGGTTCAACAGTATGGTACCAGGAAAATATTTTCTATTACGAAGGCTTATACTACGAAACACCTGTATCAAAGCTGGGTTCAAAAAAGTTAGGGCCTCCATTAACTTACCAAACACCGGACAGCATGTATGTTAGTATTACAGAAGCGGCATTGTACAACTACAGCGGTATGTCACTTCAATCAGGTAGCAGCGGTATGCTGCATGCCGCCTTTGTAAATGATTCAACCGGTTGGAAAATACAGGATACGATTGTAACACCCTGGCGCGTAGCCATTGTGAGTCCCACTCTTAACGGACTGGTAAACGCAGACATTGTTCAGAATCTTAATCCCCCTCCCGGCAGTACGCTACAACATGCGAACTGGATAAAACCCGGCCGGGCCGTTTGGTCCTATTTCATGCATGGTAATGTTACCACAATGAACCTTGAAAAAAAATACATTGACAAGGCGGCCTTGCTGGGTTTTGAATATAATATGGTAGATGCCGGATGGGAATCAAGCTGGCCCAACTGCATGGATTCATTAAAGGCGCTGGTAAATTATGCCAACAGTAAAAAGGTTGGCATATGGGTTTGGAAAGCATACGCGTCTTTGAAAGAAGATATCATCCGCCGTACTTTTTTCGACACAATGCAACGCATCGGGGTGGCCGGAATAAAAATAGACTTTATTGATAAGGAAGGAATTGACCAGGTAAGATTTTATGAAGCTGCGCTGAAGGATGCTGCAGCCCATCACCTGATGATCGATTTTCATGGAGCCGATAAACCTACCGGTTATAACCGAACCTATCCAAATGAATTAACAAGAGAAGCCATCTATGGACAGGAATGGACAACTTATAATCCAGAGGGGCCGGTACATAATGCAATCCTGCCTTTCACCCGCTTTTTAGCAGGCCCTGCTGACGCTACTCCCGGTGTATTTGATAGTAAAAAAGCATATGGTACCTCCCGTGCACATCAACTGGCGCTACAAATCATTTTTAATTCGGCACTTAGCTGCTGGCCCTCGGACCCTGATGATTACCTGGCAAGCGTCGCCTTACCACTCATTCAATCGGCTCCTGCAATATGGGATGAAACTATCGTGTTGCCGCCCAGCAGCATTGGAAAAATAGTTGTATTTGCCAGGCGAAAAGGAAAAGACTGGTATATCGGCATTATCAATGCGGGAAATGAAAAACGATTGACGTTGCCTTTGACATTTTTAAGAAAAGGTACTTTTACAACAGACATCTTCCAGGACGATCTTACCAACAGCGATCGGCTCCTGCATTCACACACGGCACACACCGCTGCCGATTCACTGCTTGTTGTAATGAAATCTTCGGGGGGTTACGCAGCCATGCTTAGAAGTGCGGGCAATGATACCACCAGCTTAACCATTCATCAGAATGGTGGCTATTTGTATGCACCAATACAAGTGGAAATCACAACCAATGCCGGCAATGAAATAAGGTATACCACCGATGGAAAAGATCCGTCTGTCCAATCTATTGTATATACAAATCCTTTTACCGTAAATAATCCCACATTAATAAGGGCTACTGCGTTTAATAAAGGAACACCTGCGGAAGCCACTGCGACCGTGCAATTTCTTTATGCACCGGCGCCTGCATTGTCTTCTCCGCAGGGTCTTTTTATACATACCAAAACAATCCGCATCGGCTCCGAAAAACAAGAGGGCACTGTTCATTATACATTGGATGGTATTCAACCCACTCTTTCTTCCCCGCTCTTTAAGGATTCACTATTATTAACAAAAAGCGTCGTGCTGAAAGCCGCAACATTTTTTACATCCGGTATGAGAAGTGTTACTGCAACGGCAAGATATATTAAACAGGAACCTGGTGCAGCAGTGAGTAAGCCACAAACATCACCTGGCTTAATAGCTTCCTTGTTTGAAGGCCGGTGGAAAATGATGCCTGATTTTACAAAATTATCCGGGGGTAAAACAATGGTGGCAGGCATCCCCGACCTGGAACTGTTACAGGCACCCAAGGAATATTATGCGGTTCAATTTTCAGGATTTATTAAAGTACCGGCAACTGCTATCTATTCTTTTTCGGTGTTGTCAGATGATGGCTCACAACTTTTTATTGATGACGGGCTGGCGGTTGATAACAATGGCTGCCATGGTGACCTCGAAAAATCAGGCGAAAAAGCGCTTGCTGCAGGCTTACATCATTTCAGATTAAATTATTTTCAAAATGGATCGGGACAATCCCTTAAGGTTTATATAAAGGGGCCGGGAATGGAGAAAGAATTAATAACAGCAGCCTCCTTTTTTCACTAACCAATTACAGGCTATTGGCCTGCATCATATCACGATCTTACCATAAATTAAAATGAACCTAAAAAAAATAGTATTAGTACTTTTTACCTCAATACACTTTGCTTCCCTTTCAGCCCAAATAAAACAACCGGTTGATTATGTAAATCCATTTATTGGTACAGAAAAGTCAAGTCATCGTACCGTTTGGGAATCAAGGGGAGCCACTTTTCCCGGCGTGTTGCGGCCATTTGGAATGGTGCAGGTTACACCCAATGGTTACTTGTATTCAGATAAAAAAATACAAAGCTTTAGTTTTATCAATCATGCCAGCGGTTATTTCTCCACAGGCAGTTTCAACTTGATGGCTTTCACTGGTGACAGTATTGGTAAAGAAAAAATCGCCGGCAATTTTGATCATGCCAATGAAATGGCTACTCCTTATTGTTACCAGGTAATCCTTAAAAATTCCGGCATCAATGCTGCTTTCACAGCCACCGAAAGAACGGCGCTTTGTACATTCACTTTCACTCAATCTGCAACCGGTCATTTTGTTTTATCCGACATTACCAATGCGATAGTCATTGACAGCAATACCATCAGCGGTCGCTGCCAGGGGTATTATTTTATAATGCAGTTTAGCAAAGCATTTGATGCTGTTAATCCCTACTCCGGCAAGGATGAAAAGCCTGAGGCTTCAGTTGGCAATACATTTCCATCAGCCATAATTATAGATTACGCAGTAAGGGAAAATGAAACCATCCTCGTTAAAATTGGATTTTCCACCGCCTCTTTTAAAGGCGTTGAAAACAATATACAAATGGAGCAAACCGGTTGGGATTTTGAACAAACCAAATTGCAATCCAAAAAGATTTGGAACGAAAAATTAAGCCAGGTAGAAGTCAAAACACCAAATGAAAACACGAAAGAAATTTTCTATACCGCGTTGTACCATTCTATGTTTATGCCGGTTGTTTTATCGGATGCTGATGCCCCGAAAGACGATTATGGACCACTGTTTCCATGGGATACCTACCGATCCGAACATCCATTGATTACATTGCTGGATCCCCCCAGGGAGAGCGATATGGTTGCTTCTGTACTGGCGGAATACGACAAGACGGGCTGGTTACCTACCGACAACATGATGGGTAATCATAACACGGAACTTATTTTAGACAGTTATGTAAAAGGCGCATCCGGTTTCAACACGTCAAAGGCGGCTGATGCGATGAGCAAAAGCCTTACAGTGCCTCCCTATGCCCGCCGTGAAATGGGTGATTTTGTACAATATAAATTTGTCCCTGCCAACATAACCAACAGTGTTACGCATTCGCTTGAATATGCCTACAATTGTTGGGCAGTTGCCCGTTTTTTAGAAAAAACCGGCAACAAAAAAAAGTTCCTGGCGCAATACAACCAACTTATTGAACGGGCCGGCTACTTCAAAAACAGTTTTGATGCCAGCACCGGTTTTATGAGAGCCAAAACAACTTCCGGTGAATTTACTACCGGGGGTTATGCAGAGGGAACAGAATGGACCTACTCCTGGTTTGCGCCTCATGATATACAAGGATTGATCAACCTGATGGGCGGCAACAAAGCATTTTCCGAAAAACTTTCACAATGTTTTGAAGAAGGCCACTATGTGCATGATAATGAACCGCCGCTTCACTATGCTTACCTGTTTAACTATGGCGGCCACCCCTGGCAAACGCAATTGTGGGCAAGAAAAATTACTGAAGACAGTTATTCAACTGATCCGGGTGGTCTTCCGGGAAATGACGATTTGGGTACCTTATCAAGCTGGTATGTTTTTAGCGCCATGGGATTTTATCCTGTTACTCCCGGAACCGACCAATACCAGATTGGCAGCCCGGTTTTTGAAGAGACGATCATCCATCTTTCCAACGGGCATGATTTTATATTAAAAGCAAACAACGTTTCGGTAAAGAATAAATACATACAATCTGCCACCCTTAGTGGTGTACCATTTAACAGACCATGGCTCACACAGGAAGAAATAGCAAGCGGCAAAACACTCGTACTCGAAATGGGACCAGAACCCAATAAAACATGGGGAAGCAGTGCTACAGATAAACCCTACTCCATGACCAAAGGAACGCCTGATTTTGTCATTCAGCATACCTTCATCTCAGCGAGTTCAGTAAAAGCAAATACCCCAGTGCAACTTGCTGTACAGGTGCTGAACAAGAGTGCGGTGGCGGGCACATTCAGCGTGCCGGTTTACCTGGATGGAAGACCATTGAAAACCATTTCCAAAGTGCTTGGGCCGGGCGAAAACAGTACCATCAATTCCACCATTATTTTGTTCCAACGGGGTGTGCATCGCATCGAAATTGAAGGTACTACAAGGCTGAACCTGCAAGTTCAGAAAACCGCGCCAACATTTATCTACAATAACCTCACGCTGTCAACTGCACCACTGGTAAAGCTTTTAGACACGATCGGTATAAGCGCAACCGTTACAAATGCAGGCAGTGATACCACATCTGTACCAGTTCAACTATTTATAAATAAAGTGGGATCAAAATCGATGACAATAACTTTGGAGCCCGGGGAGGAAAAAGAGATCAGTTTCAATTACCTGGCAACAAAAGAAGGCATCAACAAGATGGGCATTGCTTCTTTACAACCGCTGATGGTGAATGTTGTAAATCATTCTGCCGGCAAAAAATATACGTATGATGGACTGGCTTTTCTCAAACCTTTGCTGATAATGGATTTTGATGAAGGTCCGGCAGCGGAAATCCGGGATTTTTCGGGGCTGGGTAATAATGGTATCGTTAAAGGAAATCTAAACTGGGTAGAAGGAGCCTTTGGAAAAGCGATTCAGACAAATGCCTATGCAGGTAATTATATCGAATTCCCGGCTACTTCTTCGCTTGACAAAATGGGACGGGATGTACCCATTACGATGATGGCCTGGGTATATCCTGATAACGAACAAAACTTTGCCGATATCATCTCCAAAGGAGATTGGAACAGCCTGCAAATAAAAGGCAGCAACCAGTTGATCAATTTTTATGCAAGCGGCTGGGAAGGTCATGAAGCTACCGCCCCCGTACCCGAAAACTGGAATCATCACTGGCACCACCTGGCGGGTGTTGCAGACGGTATTTTTTTTAAATTGTATGTAGATGGCAAACTGGTGGAAACAAAAAAAGGTGAACCAAGAAACGCAAAGGGAGAGACTGGTACCGCAAATTACTCGGGTAGTTTATGGAATATAGGACGCAATGCAGGTTCTACCGACAGGGTGTTTCGTGGTTATATAGATGATGTGATGATTTTTAAAACGGCGCTAAATCAACAGCAGATCGCTAACTTAATGTTGCATAATTTTTAAGCAGACAGCCAGGCTATACCCTTTCCAAATCCAGCAGATATGCTGGTTGTATCTTAAGCCCGCAATTAGATTAGTGTGATAGTTTCTTATGCCGTCCCGCAATGTATTCTTTATACCAAAACCTCTTTGTTCACACGAGCCCGGGAGTTCAATGGTCCTGTCTTTAAGGGGATTACTAAACCAATCATTTGATAAACCCTCGTCTTGCGGATCAAGCCGGAAGGCCCACTGACCGGCTAACGATACCTGGCTTTGCGCCGCATGTGTGATCATCAAAGTAAACAGGAAGCAGAGAAAGCAAACCCTCATTTTTTTCATATCCTGATTTTCAAATTTAATCGGCCACGGTAATTAATAACCTGTGAATATAATATTCTTTCAATATTTTTATAGGCGAATATTCAAACATATTTGATAAGCTTCCGGATTGCTGTTGATACTGTCCACAATATTGAATTATAAATGTCTTAAACCCAAATCTTGTTTACTAAATGATAAAACGTCACAACCGCTTTAAAAAGATTGCTATTGCCTGTTGGCTGCTGGTATATAGTACACAGCAGGTATCTGCCCAATACCAACCCAACTGGGCGTCGCTTGATAAGCGCCCGGTTCCTCAATGGTATAAAGATGCCAAATTTGGCATTTTTATTCACTGGGGTGTATATTCTGTACCGGCGTATTGCAGCAAAGGAAATTATGCAGAGTGGTACCAGTACAAACTTACGGGCGGTGATAGTGCCATCACAAAATACCAACAGGAAAAATTTGGGAACAGGACCTACTACGACCTCGCGAATGATTTCAAAGCAGAGTTATTTAATCCCGATGAATGGGCGAAGGTGTTTGAGCAATCGGGCGCAAAATATATTGTACTCACTTCCAAGCACCACGATGGCTTTGCGTTATGGCCCAGTAAAGAAGCCAGCCGCGACAGGGGCTTTGCATGGAATGCCGCGGAGATGGGCCCGCACCGGGATTTGGTAGGCGATCTTTTTAAAGCTGTACGCAACACAAGTGTGCATGCGGGTTTGTATTATTCCTTATATGAATGGTACAACCCTTTATGGTTACACGATAAATCGAAATATGTAAACGAACATATGTGGCCGCAAATGAAAGACCTCATTAACACGTATCAGCCGGACGTATTTTGGACGGACGGGGAATGGGATGCCCCGGCGGAAACATGGAAAAGCACTTTGTTTTTATCATGGCTGTACAATGAAAGTGTGGTAAAAGACAAAGTAGTTACGTATGATAGATGGGGAAGTGGTATCCGTTTTAAACATGGTGCCGTATATACACCGGAGTACCAGCCCGACCTTGATGTGGAAGGCCATGCCTGGGAAGAGAGCCGTGGCATGGGGTACAGTTATGGCTACAACCGGGATGAAGATGCATGGGATTATAATTCGTCGCAAAGCCTGGTGTTGCAGTTGATTGATAAGGCAAGCCGTGGTGGAAATTTTTTACTGGATATCGGGCCCGATGAGCATGGAAAAATACCCCCCATCATGGAGGAGCGCTTATTGCAAATTGGTGATTGGCTAAAAATAAACGGGGAAGCCATTTACGGCACAGAAAGATGGAAAACCGTAGCACAGTGGAGTGAAGGCAGAAGAGATTACACCAGCAAAAGCGGTGATATGCTGTTGAAGATAACCATTGATCCCGACCCGGGCTATGCGGTGAAAGAAATATTTTACACCTACAATGCAACCAGTAATGATTTGTATGCCATCTTTCCAAAATATCCGGGCAATAAAAAATTGCAATTAAAAGATATGCAATTACCCGCGGGCAAGAAGATGCTTTTTTTATCAACCAGGGAAGAACTGCAGTGGAAACAAGTGGGAGCAAATATCGAAATTGAATTACCGGAATTCAATCCCGACAAGATAAAAAACACCGCCGCGTACGCCATAAAAATTGCCGGCTTCGGAAAATTTGCTTCCAGGCCGGTCATTACTATTGACTACCTGAAAGATGCGTTGCAGCCTACAATTAGTATAACCACAAAGAATAATGAGGTAGTGCATTACACGCTGGATGGCGCCGGGCCCGTTGCTTCATCGGCCATTTATACAAAGCCATTCACGCTGGATAAATCTGCAACAATCATAGCCGCCTGCTTTGTGGAAGGTCTTTTACCGGGAGTGACAGCTACAAAGCAGGCAACCAGCTATGACTGGATGCAAGCTGTAAAAGTGAATGATCCCCGACCTGGTATTGCGTATCAATATTTTGAGCCTTCCGGTAATATCAGTTTGGAAAGCATTGCCAGTTCACAGCCGGTTAAAACAGGTATTGCAACAGCCATTGCGGACAATGTTACCCTCCGTAGGAAAAATATTGCCCTTTCGTTTGAAGGACTCATAAAGATCAACAAAAATGCTTTGTATAATTTCTCTACGCTATCAGACGATGGCAGCAAATTATTTATTGATGGAATTGAAATTGTGGACAATGATGGCGAACATGCGGCCGTAGAAATTACCGGTAAGGCTGCCTTAAAAAAAGGATATCATACCATTAAAGTAGTTTATTTCGGCAGTGGAGATGTGAATGAATTGAGAGTGACCTGGCAGCCGGCGGGGAAAAAAAATGAAATGATTCCGTCAAATATTTTATTTCACCAGTAGCAACCTCCTTTGAAATAATATTACATACACAAAAATAAATCGTATCACCCATACCCTTACTTAAGAAAATAGCATGAAAAAATTAAGCATCTTATCTATATTATTTACCAGCATTACCAGTATTTCCATTGCTCAAAATCCGTCAAAAAATAAACAGGCTGTCGACTATGTTAATCCGTTAATCGGTACGCCTTATGCAGGTTTTAAAAAAGGCCTGGACGGGGGTGGCACCGTGCCTGCCGTAGGCACTCCCTATGCGATGACTAATTTTTTGGCACAGACAGCAGAGCCTAAAATGGGACTCAATGCGTACGTGTATGAAGAAAAAAACATCATGGGATTCCTGGCTTCGCATCAGCCAACGGTATGGATGGGCGATTATGGTTATGTATCAGTAATGCCCCAGGTTGGTGCGTTAAAATTATTACCTAAAGACAGGGCTTTACCGTTTGAACATAGCGATGAAGTATCGCATCCATATTATTATTCCGTTCTTTTGAATGCCGGCGACCACCAAAAGATTAAAGGTGAAATTGCAGCGGCATCAAGAGCAGCCATCTTTCAATTTACTTTCCCTGCTTCTGAACAGGCACGCTTTATTATCCAGGGAATTGACTTAAATCCTGAATTGACAGATCCTTCCAATGATTATGGGCCAAGGATCCATTCAATAAAAGGTTATATAAAAATTGACACGGTTAAAAATGAAATCACCGGCTACAACCCGGACAGGATGTCTGCACAACTTGGGCCTGACCTTCCGAACTTTAAAGGTTATTTTGTTATTCAATGCAATAAAAAAATTGTTTCTTTTGGTACCTGGGACAATGCTACCGTAAACCCGGCTTCTCTTGAACAATTGGGAACAAGGATGGGTGCCTACATCAATTTTAAAACTAAAGCAGGAGAAAAAGTAGCCTTGCGTATTGGCACTTCTTTTATAAGCCTGGAACAGGCGAGGATCAATATGGCGAAAGAAATTTCGGGCCGAAGTTTTGCGCAGCTTGCTACCTCCACCCGTAACACCTGGCAAAAAAATTTGGAGTGCATGACGCCTGCAGGAATCTCAGAAAACCAGAAAGCGATTTTTTATACAGCGCTTTTTCATACCATGCAGTTCCCCAGGGAGTTTTCTGAATACGGAAAATACTATAGTGCCTTTGATGATAAGATCCATACCGGCATTTCTTACACCGACTATTCTTTGTGGGATACTTACCGGGCGCTGCATCCGCTGTTGATCTTCACCCAACCGGATCGTGTGAACGGGATGATTACCGCCATGTTGCAGATGTATAAGGAAGGCGGCCGGTTACCGATGTGGCCTAACCCTGCTGAGACGAATATCATGATCAGCACGCACGCAGATGCGGTTATTGCAGATGCGTATATTAAGGGAATTCGGGGCTATGATGTGAAGCTTGCATATGAAGCTTTGTTAAAAGATGCCACGGTGCCTCCGGACAATGATACCAGTCTTGCTTACGGCGATCGTGATCTGTGGACAGGATACGAAGCAAGGGCCGGTCTTACCGCTTTCAATAGTATCGGGTATGTGCCTTTTGGAAAAACAGCAGAGTCTGTTTCCCGTACGATTGAATATTCTTCAGATGATTATTCGGTAGCGCAGATGGCTAAAGCATTGGGTAAAACAAGTGATTACCATAAAATTTTAGCATGGAGTAAAAACTATAAAAACCTGTATGATTCCGCTTCTGGTTTCCTGATTCCTAAACTGGCGAATGGTTCGTTTGTGCAGTTCAATCCAAAGAACAAATTGGGCAGGCAGGATGGTTTTACGGAAGGCGATCAATGGACCTATTTGTTTGGAGCCATGCAGGATATTCCGGGCATGATCGACATGATGGGTGGAAAAGAAAAATTTATCGCCAAACTGGATGAGAACTTTAGTGGTAATCATTATCGCCACGACAATGAGCCCGGCCACCACTATATTTACCTCTATGATTATTGCGGCGAGCCGTGGAGAACCCAGGAGCTGGTAAGAAAGCACACAACAGAAAATTACCGCAACGAACCGCTGGGCATTAACGGCAATGAAGATTGCGGACAAATGGCCGCCTGGTATATTTTTGGGGTGATGGGGTTTTACCCGGTAACACCGGCTTCCGGAATATATGCGATTGGCGCACCGCAGTTTCCAAAACTCACGATAAAATTTAAGGTGAACAATCAACCAAAAATATTTACCATTGTTGCCAATAATCTATCAACTGAAAACAAATACATTCAAAGTGTGCGTCTTGATGGCAAGCCAATCGATCATCCATTCATCAGTCATGCAAGTATCGTGAGTGGTAATAAACTGGTTTTCGAAATGGGACCGCTGCCCAATAAAAATTGGAAATAGGAATCATCCGGGCCTATCAATATTTCTATTCAAATCGCATCCGTTATACCCATGGGAGTTGAAATTTTAAAGCCCTCCAATTAACGGTATTCAAAAAGCTTCAGCGAGTCATTGTTAATTGCCATCAGCAGCCCGTTTTTATGGCTGCTTAGTTTAATATGCCCGATGCCTCTTACCTCACCACTTACTTTACTGAGTGATGAT
Organism: Ginsengibacter sp.; assembly: GCA_039933035.1. Lineage (GTDB taxonomy): Bacteria > Bacteroidota > Bacteroidia > Chitinophagales > Chitinophagaceae > Ginsengibacter. Next base: position 11,340 of record JBDTOV010000046.1, read on the forward strand.
GGCACGGGCATTACCGGTTTGAATAATCCATGGCCGTTGCCAATTCCGGTAGTCAATGGCATGGCATCGTACCTGCCTTCAAAAGGGGTGGTACCAAAGAAATTGCCTCCCGCCATCACATCCATTTTACCATCCCCGTTGTAGTCATTTACATCAAATGAAAAGATAGGCGCCCACTGAAATTCGGCGGGTAATGGAGTCGCATTGAAGTGTCCGTTGCCATCATTCAGCAGCACCATAGAGGCAAGCGTGGAAGCCCTGAAAACGGTGGACCCGTGCAGCTTTTCGCCAAACACTTCTTCAACAGTTTTGCCTGCCATTTCGCCGTACATCAAAAATTTATTTTTAAGATAAGGCAGTTGCTTTTCAATATCCTCCTTGTTTAAAAAAGGGTAGTATTTTTTATCTTTTGCAACCGCCATTATTTGGTCAGCATATCCAATGCCGCTGATTGACTGGCTGTACATTTCAAGCGGATACGCCTTGCTGGCAGTAAGTTTACTGTTCAGTCCATAGTTGCCTAATAAAATATCATCGAATCCATCGCCGTTTACATCTGCCGTTTTTATGGAGCACCACCATCCCGATAAATTTTTATCATCAGTGGTTAAAGCAGTTCTCGTGAGCGTTCCATGGATATTTTTAAATAATACCGGCTGCATCCATTCTCCCACCACGACAAGATCAAGCCAACCGTCCTGATCAACATCCGTCCAACTGGCGTCCGTAACCATCCCCAACTGTTGCAAAATTGCTGTTATGCCGGTTGACGCAAAACTGAATTTACCTTTTCCATCGTTGATTAAAAGGTAGGAAGCCGGTGGTTTACCGTAGTTCCGGGAGATCGACCTGCCACCAACAAAAATATCCAGGTCACCGTCGTGATCAACATCCGCAACCCGGACTACTGATTTATTTTCAGACATTGCCGGCAGGTTATCCGCAAAAGTGAAATGACCTTTACCATCATTTAAATACAACCGATCGTTCAGCAATGGCGTTATCCCTGAATAAATATTTCCGCCGCTCGCCACATACAAATCCAGGTCGCCGTCGTTATCGGCGTCAAAAAAAATAGCATCTACATCTTCGCAGGCTTTGTCTTTTACAAACACCGCGCTATCAGCCGAAGCTTTAAAACTTCCATTCTTTTGCTGCAGAAAAATTTCACCCGCCTGTCCTTTGGCGCCGCAAACAAAAAAATCTTCCAGCCCATCTTTGTTTACGTCCCCGATAGCTGTTTTAGGTCCAGGCGTTGACAGCTCATGCGGAATAAACCATTGATCATTAAAATCTATATAGCTATCCTCTGTATGTTTAAAATTGCTGCCAAGGCGCCCCGTAATATCAGTAAACAGGTTATTCTCTTCTGTATGTAAAAGTCTGTTGATAAAAGCGGACTGGCCGATAATGGTATCCCTGTTTTGAGTGTTATAACCAACTGTTATTAACTTATCCACCGTAATATTTTTTAAAGTTTGGGTAGTATTATCCGGCCATATTATTACCACGCTATCCACTTTATTTTTACTGCCCAGGCCAAAATTCAGCACCGGTTCCCCACTACTCATAAACCCCCTTACCGGTTGTACTTCTTTAAACAATAGCTGCTCCTCATTAAAAAGAAAAACTTTGGCACCAACGGCAAAATAGTTAGGCAGCTTACCTGTTAGCTTAACACTTAGATAGTGCGCATCGGGGTGCTTTTCACGGGTATTATTTTTATAAATACCCGCCGGCCCGTTCATATTATTGGTAATCAAATCGAGGTCGCCATCTCCGTCTAAATCTGCATATGCAGCCCCTTGCGAAAGAGTGGCATCTCCAAAACCCCAGTCCGTAGATTTATCTTCGAATTTCAAATCAGCACTTCCTTCAAAAATGTAATTGTGCCAGGCACCGGGTGGCAGGTGTTGCAATATTTCTTTATCATGTTCCCTGGCACCGGTAGTAGCATGGTTATGCGGCAGCGAGGATATGAATTTTATATAGTCAAGGTCATTGGGCCTGTTTTTGATTCCATTGGAAACAAAAATATCAGCCTTTCCATCCAGGTTATAATCCGCAATCAAAGGTCCCCAGCTCCAGTCGGTTGCAGCCACTCCACTGTACAGCGCAATATCCGCAAACTTCTTCCCCCGGCCAGTATTAAGTTGCAGGCAATTGCGTACATATTGGTTAGCGTAACCCAACCTGCGCTGGTAATTATAAATATCCAACGGATCGTCAACAAGAGAAGATTTCAACACCTTTTCATCCTTTGGCAGCATATCAACCGTCATCACATCAGGCCATCCGTCATTGTTAATATCGGCAATATCGTTGCCCATGGAGAATTTGGATTCATGACCGAAAGCTTCCTTATTCATCTCCTTAAAAGTACCATCGCCCTGGTTTACATAGTAATAATCATTCTCATGAAAATCATTACTTACATAAATATCATCCCAACCATCCTGGTTAACGTCGGCTACGGCAACACCCAGGCCATAGCCGAGCGCGCTGCTGATGATACCCGCCTCTTTGGTGACATTCGTAAAATGGTCGCCATCGTTGCGGAACAATTTGCCGCCACTTACATCACTGTACACATCTCTCAATGCAATACTTCCATAAGAAGCTGTCTGGTGGGTAGAATGTTGTAATTGAAACATGTCCAGGTCCCCATCTTTATCATAATCAAAAAATACGGCCTGGGTATTATATCCCTGGATGTCCAGTCCCCATTTGGCGGCGCTTTCGGTAAATGTGTTATTGTGATTGTTGATGAATAACTGGTTACGGGAGTTTTTAAAATACGTATAGGCGGCTCCGTTATTATCGTTGGGATTATGATTGGCGACAGTGGAAACGTAAATATCCAAAAAACCATCCCCGTTAACATCAGCCATAACCACACCTGTTGTCCAGTCGGCCTTTCCTGCTACTCCGGCAGCAGCGGTGATATCGTCAAATTTAAAATTGCCTTTATTTAAATACAATTTATTGCCGCCGGTATTCGACGCAAAATAAATATCGGGTAAGCCATCATTATTAATGTCTCCGACCGCAACACCCGCGCCATTGTAATAATACAGGTAATCTATAATGCTTAAACTATCTGTATCAATATTAGCATTTTCGAAATCAATGCCTGTTGCTGAAGATTGCATTTTTGTAAACAAGGTATCCTTTGGAACAGGATGTGAGCAACTGCCCAACAATATGCAAAAAAGAAAACAATAAAAAGACGCTTCGCTGCAGTTTGATATTTTCACTGGAATTGTTTTATTACACTATACATACAGTTTTTTTAAGCATTGGCTTTAGCCCAGCCCTATTCAACAGGTGTCACTTATTTTAATTTAATAAGATTACCATATTTGCAAAAGGTAGCCACAATCTGTTATACATGTTATATACTTATGGATAGCTGTAACTTTTATGTGAAAAAGAAAATCCAAAAAGGACTGCACTAAAAAAGAGCAGCAACTAAAGTTGCCACTCTTTTTTAATATAAATACCTGCCATCCAATTAGTATCCCGGATTTTGTTGAATGTTAGGATTTGATAAAATAACAGATGGCGGAATAGGCAAAAGATACGTATGCTTATCAGGATTATCAGCCGCTTTATCAGGAATTGTCCTGGCTTCGAGGAAATGTCCAAAGCGAATCATGTCCTGCCTGCGCACCATTTCCCAGGCCAGTTCTCTTGCTCTCTCTGCATAAAGATTACCCAGGGTGAGGTCACTGCTTTTCCAGTCATGATTTGTACTTCCTGAATAGGCCCGCCTGCGTACTTCGTTTACATCTGCAAGTGCATCATCGAGGTTTGTATTTGAGCGGAGTTCTGCCTCTGCTTTCATCAACAGGATATCGGCATAGCGAAAAACAGGTACATCATTACTGATGTTGTCGCCCACATTTCCACCCGGCTCTGGCCAGTATTTAATATTTCTCAATCCTGCCAGCCTAAAGTAAGGTGCAGGATTAGAGATCAAATACATGGTATCAAAATAAACCAGGGGAAGCCCGGATTGATCGTCATATATTTTTATAGCACCGGGATTGGCAGGTCCTACGCCAACCGGGTCATTATTATTACTTGAAAAAAGGATATTCTGATAAGGAGGATAGGGAATCCCTTTTACATATTGCTGCCCGATCAAAAACTGTCCGGTACGCTGATCATTAAAAGTTCGGTACACATTGGTGTTTCCGTCAACAACCCTCGTTTCATACACTGAAGTGGTATCATAAAAACTATAGAAAGGATGCGAGGTGGACATGCCATTGTTTCCCATTCCATTTTGGCCAAATGTATAAAAGGCATTATTGGCCATGATAGATGCCACTACAATATAGTTGCCGCCCCCGGCAGGTATTACACCCGCTTTATACGGTACCACAAAAATATTTTCTGTTGACGCTTCCTGGACCTGGTCCCTGAAATTATCAAAATAATCACTCATTAAACTGAATCCGCCGGCTTTGATAGCATCACACTGCGCAATGCATTCTGCGAACCTCGGCGTACCTGTATATACTTCCGCATTCAGGTACAATTTTGCCAGCAGGCTGTTAGCAAAATACTTGTTAACCTTGCCATATTTCGTAATATCTGTTGCAGTAGAAAGTTCGGGCAAAGCTGTAGTAAGCTCTGCTACTAATGAATCAAATACCTGTGCCCTTGGCAGTGTTACCACGGTAGTGGGATCTTGTTTAAAGTTGGTAACATACGGTACGTTTCCGAAAAGATCTAACCCCAGGTAATAAAAATAAGCCCGCAGCGCTTTCATCTCCGCAAGGTCAGATTTTATAGTAGCTGGCGCAGGATTAAGATTGTTAAGTGTATAAATGATATAATTACATTTCCCTATTCCGCCAAAAATATCGCCCCACGCCCATTCGCTCGCACCACCGCTACCAGGCTTCTCAAGGTGATTCCAAATGTTTGTCCACATACCGCCATCGCCCCAATCACCGCCGCGCGTAGGTGTGATCATTTCATCTGAAGAAATTTCATTTTCCCAGTAGATGCCCGAATTTCCGCCCAGCCCTTGCAGTGCTGCGTAGGCAGGCGACTTGCCGGCGGCAATTTGTTCAGGTGTTTGCCAGAAATTTTCATTTACAATCTGGCTGTATACTTTAGTATCCAACTTGGTACAACGCAGGCCCAAAAAAGACAAGGCGATCATTCCAAGCAGTGTTATATTAAATTTTAATGGTTTCATTTTTTTATTTGTTTGAGATTCAAAATGTATTCACCCTCCGTTTTCTCTATTTGAAAGAAATATTGACACCTATTGTGAGTGAACGGGATTTTGGATAAAAACCTCCTCCTCCATTATAAGTTAAATCAATAAATGCGGGTGTTGCCTGGTTATCAACTGATGCAATTTCAGGATCCAATCCTTTGTAAGCTGTTATTACGAAAAGGTTATTGCCGGAAACATATAAGCTCATATTGTTGATGCCCTTTATTGCAGGAAGATTGTACGATAAGGTCAGACTTTCGAGCCTCAGGTAAGATGCATTTTCCAACCAGTAATCAGACGGGGTTGGATTATCCCTTAATCCGCTCGTTACTGCTTCTTTCAAAGTATTTACAGAAGGTAAATTATTGTAATTTGCCAGGTTGAGATCGGTATTATTAAATATTTTCACCCCTGAAACCCCTCTGAAAAATACATTCAACCCCCAATTTTTATAAGCAAGGTTGGATGAAAAACCGTAGTTGAATTTTGGATAAGGATCTATGTAACGATTTTTAGCTTGCAGATAATCTGTTGTGGTACCTCCGTCTGTTTCAAACTCCGATAATCCATCAGCATTTTTTCCTACATAATGAGGCAGGTAAAAAGTATAAGGCGATTTACCAACAATTAAAAAAGTAATCGGATTACTGCTTAATCCACGACCACTCGCAGACCCTACCGGTATATTATCGGTAGATAATTTTTGTCCGTTCCATGTTCCGGAAAGGCTGGTTATTTTTGTATTGATGGTAGTAATTTGCCCACCAACAGACCAGCTAAGATTCTTTGATTGAATAATTTCGCCATTCAATTGTAATTCTACCCCTTTGTTAGTAAGGCTTCCCACATTAGCCAAAACGGTCGATACAAAATTAGGAGGCACCTGAACTGTATAGTTATACAATAAATGCCTTGTCTTATCATTAAAAGCGCTGAAAGATCCGGTGAGCCGATTTTTAAACAATGCAAATTCAATCCCGATATTTTTTCCGTGCCGCTCTTCCCAAACCAAATCCGGGTTAGGATTTTGATTAGGAGAAAATCCAACAGGATAAGGATTACTTGTATTGGTTGGATCGTAGGTAACGCCTCCGCTGCTTAACGTCGTTAATGTATTGTAGGCACCAATCGCATCCTGGTTACCAACCACGCCATAGCCTGCATTAATTTTTAATTCATCAATCCAGTTAACGTCTTTCAGGAAAGATTCGCTTTTTAAACGCCATGCAGCCGATAACGCGGGGAAATTACCCCAGCGGTGATTGATACCAAATTTAGAAGAACCATCTCTTCGGAAACTCGCCGTTAGGTAATATTTCGAATTGTAATTGTAGGTTACTCTTCCCAGGAAAGAAATAATTTTATACTCTTCTTTGTAGGAATTTATAGTATTCAAACTTGAATTGCCATTCTGCAATGAATTATCACCATTGGCATCGACTACAAATCCTTTGCCCGAAGCACTATAAGCATCATAAGAATAATAGTTATATTCATACACACCGGTAGCGGTAATATTATGCTTACCTATACTGGTTAAATAATTAACGTGCATGTCCCCTTTCCTTGAATCCCGGTTGGAAGAAGATTTAACAGCACTATTCAGGTTATTCCAACCCGGTATAACCGGCAGGTAATAATCTCCCTGCGTATTAAATTTGGAAAGTGAACCGGTAACACCAATGGTAAGTTCCTTCAGCAATTTATAATTTACGGTGCCATACTCTTGCTCCAGGTGCTCTTTAGCTTTATTGGTTACCATATTCTGCAGCAATACCGGGTTCTGGTAGTTGTATTGATACACAGGATTATCAGTTCCGTCAGCCAGTTTAATCCGGATATAGGGTGGCATTACATAGGCGTAATTAAAAATGTTTCTATTTACCAGATCCCTGTCGGTAGACGTATTTACAATCCCGACCTGGATGGTTAGTTTGTCATTGAGTGCTTTTTGTTCTGCATTAAATCGCATACCTACCTGCTCTTTACCGGTATTGATTACAATACCCTGCTGGTTTAAATACGTCACGGAACCCCTATAATTAAACTTATCTGTTCCACCTGAAATACCCACGGTATGGTTGTGCGCAATCCCGGTACGCAGAATAGCACCCACCCAATCATTGGTTGTGCCCGGACTGCTATTTGCCGTTTCCAGTTGTGCCGGATCCTGGCCAAGCTTAACTGCCTCAGCCAAAAATTCAGGTGTATTCAGTAGTTCAGGCGTTTTAGCCACTTTTGACACAGACAAATAGCCTGAATAGTCAACCTGCGTGCGACCCCCACGGCCCTTTTTCGTATTGATGATGATAACACCATTCGCTCCACGTGAACCATAGATGGAAGTGGCAGATGCATCCTTTAATACATCATAAGAAAGAATATCGCCAGGGGGAATATTTGAAATTTGGTTGATATCATCCAGTGTAACGCCATCTACCACTGCCAACGGACTTTGTCCACCGGCTAGTGATGTTTGTCCGCGTAACCTGATAACCACCGGGGAGTTGGGATCTCCATCAATTTTTGTAATAACAAGCCCGGGAACTTTTCCCTGGATCTGGTCCATGGGATTGGTAACCAGCCCCTGCGTAAAGTCTTTTGAAGAGATACTTGATACGGCTCCGGTCACATCTTTTTTGCGTGACGTGCCGTAACCCAATACCACTATTTCGTCCGTCTGCAGCTCCTTACGAATTAAGACTATTGTAAAAGGACCCGCATTTGAAAAGGCAAACTCTTTGGTTTCATAACCAACAAAAGAAATCACCAATACACCACTGTTCGCGGATGTTTGCAAATTGAAATTGCCATCCTGGTCAGCGATAACCTGTGTTCCTGTTCCTTTTAATTGTACCGTAGCGCCTGGTAATGGGTTACCATCTGCGTCGGCTATTTTCCCCGAAATATCAATGGCAACGGATATTTCAGCCGGTTGCTCTTCAACAACCCGGACAGCATCTTTTACTTTAACAATTACCTGTTTGTCATCGACAGCATAGCCGAATGGTTGCCCTTTAAAACAAAGCTGCAGGGCGGATTGAACAGAAATGTCCTTAACCTGGATGGTAATTTTTTTGGCATCTTTTACCAGTTTTTCATTGTAGAAAAACTGGTAGTCTGTTTGTTTTTGTATTTCTTTAAATACTTTTTCAATAGATACATTTTTAAAGGAAATGGTAACATTCTGGGAATAACTCCCGGCCCCCACCTGTAAAAAAAGTATCATTAAAAACAAGGTCATCAATTTCATAAGAAGAAGTTTTTTGAGAAACCCGGCCTTCGGCCGGTGAAAAATGGCATCTTTTTGCATAGTTTTGTTTTTGAGTTTATTAATGACCAGTTGCGAAAAATTGTTACATTCAATAAGCTTATTGTTAGCGGAAGTGTCTTCAGCACTTCCGTTTTTGTAAGCTTTTACATACGATAAGAATACTGATTTCTTATAACAACCTATTTAAAAATTTATGGGTTAATAATTAGTTTTTTACCTTCCAGTGTAAAATGTACATCACTCCATTCCATCCATTTAAGCAAACTTGATAATCTTACTGACCTGGATATTTGACCCGAAAATTTATCAGTAGGAATTTTTCCTGCATATACAATTTCCAGGTCATACCACCTGGCAGCCTGTCTTAAAATCGCGGGAAGAGCCGTGCTGTTAAATAGAAAATTGCCATTCTTCCAGGCTACCGCTTCGTCCAAATCAGCGTTATCAACCCGTTTAATAAATCCGCTTGTATTAATTTGCGCCTGTTGGCCTGGTGCTAGTTTGGTGCTATTGTTACCCTTCGAAATATCTATGGCGCCTTCCAGTAAAGTGGTTCTAATTTCAGCCTCATCGGTATATGCATTCACATTAAAGTGAGTGCCCAACACTTTTATTTCGGCCAGGTTATTTACTGTTACGACAAAAGGTTTATCCGCATTTTTTACTACTTCAAAATATGCTTCCCCTGTAATTTGCACCCGTCTTTCATTAGTTGTGAATTCAGTTGGATAACGAATAGAAGATGCAGAATTCAGCCAAACATTAGTTCCATCTGGTAAAATCAATTGATAGATTCCGCCAACAGGTGTGGACATGGTATTATACAGCAATCCCACGTGGGCGCTTCCATTTGTGTTGTAGGATATTTCGCCTTTGGATAATTTTATAACCTGCGCATTACCTTGACGTGCAAGCAATCCGGAAGAAGCGCTATCTAATATAATTTGAGAACCATCTGCCAGCGTAAGCATTGCCTTTTGGCCACCGGGCTGTATATCTTTAGGTATTTGCTTTTGAGGAACTGCTTTTTTGGCAATTACTTTTTTTTCAGGCGACTTCAACAAAAAAAAAGTAATCGTCACAAATGCGATTATACAGGCTGCTGCGGTAATTATTCTCCACCAATTTCTATTATGGTTGATTTTTAAAACGGGCTCATTTGTAATATTTAGTTGCGCAGGAATTTCGTCCTTAAAAAAAGAAGTAATTATTTTGGTCGAAATATCATCCGGCATTTTCGTATCCGGTTCATACTTTGTCCATTCCTTTTCCAACAACGCTTGTATTTCCTCATCGGTTAATTGTACCACCAAATTAGCAAGCTCTTCGTTCTCTATTTCTGTAATAGAGTTACTAAAGTATAACCCGATAAGGTGTTCAATTCTTGTTAAAGACATCACATTGATTATTAACTGGTAATTGGTTCCGTTACTATATTGGCAATCAGCTTATACTGGTAATTACAACGACTGTTCTTTGTTAAGACAATCAGGACTGGATTTAGGACCAGTGTAAAAACAAATATTTTGATATTAGTTTTTAAACCAGTGAAGGGCCATAATAAATAAAGGGAGAGATTCAATTTTTAGATTCCGCCGCAAATTTTCCCTTATAGTTTGAAGTGCTACTACTAAATGATTTTTAACTGTATAAGGAGAAATTTTTAATAATTGCGCTATTTCATGGTGTTTTAAACCTTGTTCCCTGCTTAATTTAAAAACCAGGTTTTGCTGTGGAGGAAGTTTTTTGACTACCCTATTTATTAAAAACTGTACCTCTTTATATTCAATATCTTGTTCGGGTCCTGTTTTATACCCATCTACCTCATTTTGCATTTTTGATAAAATGAGCGTTTCATTGGCCATACGCTTAAAGGCATTGAAAGCTTGATTTTGGACCATTTTAAAGATAAATGCGCCAAAATGTTCCACCTTATCTAATTGGCTTCTATTTTTCCACAACTTCAAAAAAACATCCTGCACCATGTCCTCCGCAAGCTCGGGAGACTCTGTAATCCGTAGGGTATAACTATATAACTTATGCCTGTATAAATAAAATAGTTTTACGAATGATGCCTCATCTCCGGTAGATGCAAACCGCATCATTTCTTTTTCGGTCTCAAGTTTTTCGTTTGGCAAAATAAACAATTAGTATCCCAAGATATAGAATTTTCTTTCAAAACTCCTTTAGATAAAATCAATTAATAAAAGCTTAATGACGCAAACGATTGTTCTATTTTTAAACCTACCTGTTGTGCGGGTATCCCGGTATAAAAATTCAAAATTTCAATCAAAGTTAAAAACTGGCCCTAAACTCAATTTAGTACCTAATTGTTGTAACGGGTTTTTATTGAGAATTGTATATAAAAGGTATTGGGCGCAAAGAAATATCGAACGTGTTATACGATTCTCAACTTTCCACCCACAATTTTTATGTTGTCCGTTTTTGACATCAAGCTGTCTTTTTTGGCCTTCAAAGGCTATATACTTTTACATCATCAAATAACAAATAAATATAAACAAATGAAAAAAACATTGTTCGCTCTGCAGATGGTTAGCTTACTGGTAATGTTTCCAATCTATATGATTGTAGAAATGAATCATGACCTGGGAAGAATAAAGGAAAATAGTATCCAGCCACTCGTTAAGGAGCACGTAGAAAAAACGGGTACAAGATTATCTGAAATTTACAGGTCAGAAAATGCAAATGACATTTTTGAGGTTATTAGAAAGACTCCCTTATTAAATACATATTAAAAACATTCCAAAAAAAAATTATGAAAAAGATAATAATAATAGGTGCAGCCCTATTCATTTCCCTCACTACGCATGCGCAAACCGACACATCGAAAATTGAACAGTACTGCCAGGTAATTGCCACACCAAGATTGTTAAGCAATAAAGTAACCATTGATGTTGACTTTGGTGAAGAGAAAAGCTTCTGGCGCGACAACAGGTTAAAAACAGACGGTGGAAGAATTAAGAAATTCAATACGGTGATTGATGCCATGAATTATATGAGCAGGGATGGCTGGGTTTTTATTAATGCATATCCCGTTCGTATAGGAGAGACCGAGCAATATCATTTTGCTTTCAGAAAGCAGTTCTCCAGGTCTGATATCCGTGAATAACATTACATAAACTATAAAGAATTCGTATGGAAGAAAATATTGCCATCCTGATGGCTGATTTATCAGGATATACTGCTCTCACGGAAACGCATGGTGCTAATTCAGCGGCAGATTTAATAGACAAGTACACCAGTATTGCGGAGCGTTGCCTGGTTGGTGATAGCAAACTACACGAACGTGTAGGTGATGAAATGGTCATCGTATCGGCTTCTGCGGATTGCCTGTTGGCCACAGCACTAAAGATTGGAAGACATGCTTCGAAAGAAGAAAATTTTCTCCAGCTACATGGCGGCTTACATTATGGTAAAGTTTTAAAGAGAGGCAACAGCTATTTTGGCTCTGCAATTAACATCACTTCGAGGATTGCAGCGAAGGCAAAAGCCGGAACATTTTGGTGTTCTGGTGACTATGTAAATGCGTTAACAGACAAATCATCAGTATCGCTGACCTCGAAGGGAAATCAAAGATTTAAAAACGTGGACAAAGAAAACGAAGTGTTTGAAGTAGACATTCAAACCAACATTGAATTTCATATTGACCCGGTTTGCCGCATGATTATCCTGGATCCCAAAAGAGCTTCACCGCACCCCCATGAAGGTGGTCTTTACTTTTGTTCGCTAGACTGCCTGGAAAAATATGCTGCAAATCACTAAAATCATTTTTCCATATTAATAACTGTGGCAATAAAGATTTCATCCTGGTCTACACACAACCTAAAAAAATAAAAATCAAATCATGAAAAAAATAAAGCTACTCCTGGCTTTCTCCATAGCTTTAGTATTACTGTCTTTACTTGGGTATGCTCAAACAAAAACAATTTCTGCTGAGGAAATAACCGGGCTGTATTGGTCGCCGAAAAAAGATGCAAAAATTGAAATCTACCTGAAAGGTGATCACTACTACGGGAAATCTGTATGGGTGGCAACACCACGTAAGGACACGAAAAATCCAAAGGAATCTCTCAGGGACAGGGAAGTACTGGGAATAGAGTTACTGACTAATTTCTCTTACGATAATGGAACTTACACGCACGGCGAAGTGTATGATCCTGAAAGTGGAAAAACTTATTCCTGTAAAATGAATTTAAATGGAGATAAACTTAAAGTAAGGGGATACGTAGGTATCTCAATGTTTGGCCGAACAGAAATTTTCGAAAGAATACAATAATTTATTTACAATTTCAACTACGTAACAATGATCGCAGCAATAATTGGAATAGCATCAGGACTCCTGATCATCCTGGCTATTGGCATATTAAAGCATATGGATAAAGTAACCATGTATGGTCTTGTACTTGCAGGGATTGGTTTTCTCTATGTGGGGTTTACATGGCAGGATATCCCGTCTTTAGTTATATGCTGCCTGCAGGCAATTTGCTTTCTTTTTTTGGCTTACTTTGGAATGAGAAAGAATATATACTTTTTGATAGCAGGTTATTTCCTTCATGGAACGTGGGACCTGGCTTACAATTTATTCCCTGCGACAAATCTTATTCCTCCTCATTATGATCTCTTTTGTTTATCGGTAGATTTCACCATTGGCTTTTATTTATGGGTCATTACTTACCGGGATGTAAAAATCAATCCCCTTCCCAAATAATTAAAAATAACGCGGCGGGTTAGCCGCTGTTTTTAGTTGCCTGTTTCTGTCACTTTGTTGTCCTCTGACATCATATATGGCAACCTAATTTTACAACACAAAACTCAAATTACGTTACAATGAAATTTTTATCTATAGCACTGATCTTTATTTTATCAATCACGTCTTCCCGTGCACAGAAAGCCCCGGTTGGATCAGAACCCCTGCTGAATTCGTATTACGAAATAAAAGATGCGCTTGTAAATACTGATGCAGCGACCGCGTCCGCGAAAGCCAGTGAATTTATTAAAGCAAGTGGTAGCGTTGATTTGAAAACTATTCCGGTAGATAAACTCGCCGCTTTTAATATCCTTCAAAAGAAATTGGTGTCGGATGCAGAACGTATCAAGGCCTCTAAAGACATTAATAAGCAGAGAGATTTTTTTGCAACCTTCTCGCTTAATTTCTATTCATTGGCCAAAATGGTAAAATTATCAGTCCAGCCTGTGTACCAGGCATACTGCCCTATGAAAAAAATGTATTGGTTGAGCAATGAGCAAATGATAAAAAATCCTTACTACGGTAATACAATGCTTACCTGTGGCAGCATAACCGACACGATCAACCCGTAAACATATCATTCAGTTGCATTAATTCCCATAAACGAACAAAAATGAAACCTGCGCTTTTATTGCTGACCAATTTATTTCTATCGCTGTTTTCCTGGTGCCAGGATGAACCAGTGTCAATGAAAATGAAGGATAACGTTCCCGAAAAAATTTCAATGCATAAAGCGAATGCCGGTATGAATAATATGTCCATGGATATGGGTGTTGAAGGAACGGATAAAATGCGTTTACCTTTTTATACAAAAATTGGCAAACGCGTAATATATCATTTGTACATCAATGAGACTACTGTACACTATACCGGCAAAACCAGTCATGCACTCGCCATCAATGGCTCTGTACCTGCACCAACCTTAACCTTTACGGAGGGTGATACCGCAGAGATATATGTTCACAATACGATGATGATGGAAACATCTATTCATTGGCATGGATTGATTTTACCGAACCGTTATGACGGCGTGTCTTATTTAACAACGGCACCTATTAAAATGGGGCAGACTCATTTTTATACATTTCCTATTGTTCAAAATGGAACGTATTGGTATCATTCACATACCATGATGCAACAACAAAGCGGTTTGTATGGTGCAATTGTTATAAATAAAAGAATGACTCCCTCTCTTTTGGAGAGGGCGGGGGGAGAGGCCGCATATACATTGTTGCTAAGCGATTGGACTAACGAGAATCCTGACCAGGTAGATCGTTCCTTACACAATGCTACCGATTGGTACGGCATTCGCAAAGGAAGCACACAGAGTTATGCGGAAGCAATCCGGCAAGGGCATTTTAAGATCAAACTGACCAATGAATGGAAACGGATGGCGGCAATGGATGTAAGTGATGTCTATTATGACTGTTTTTTAAGTAATGGTAAACCCGAAAATGCAGCACCGCAATTTAAAGCTGGTGACAAAGTAAAACTTAGAATTATTAATGGTAGTGCTTCCACGTATTTCTGGTTACAATATGCGGGGAGCAAATTAACGGTGATAGCAAATGATGGGAAAGATGTAGAGCCTGTTACAGTAGACAGGCTGATCATTGCCGTTTCAGAAACGTATGACGTGATGGTTACCGTACCGGATAATAAATGTTATGAATTTCTAGCAACCGCTGAAGACCGCACAAAATCGACATCTCTATGGTTGGGTACCGGTGCTAAAATGAAAGCAGACCCAATGCCGCGGCTGAATTATTTTGAAGGCATGAAGATGATGAACGACATGATGAAAATGAATGGCGACATGAATGATATGGGAATGAAAATGAGTTGGCAGCAGATGGATATGAATACGGTAATGTATCCTGAAATGAATACATCAACAGATATGGTCACCCTGAATTATGCAATGCTTCGTTCACCGGTTAAAACAACTTTGCCCGATGCACCCGTGAAAGAATCTCATTTCAATCTTTCGGGTAACATGAACCGTTATGTGTGGACAATAGGTAACAAAACTGTTTCGGAAACGGATAAGATTTTAATCAAGAGAGGAGAAAATATCAGGATCATCATGTACAATGGCACGATGATGCGGCACCCGATGCACCTGCATGGCCACTTCTTCAGGGTGCTCAATGGCCAGGGTGATTATTCCCCGTTGAAAAATGTATTGGATATTATGCCTATGGAAACGGATACGCTGGAATTTGCTGCTACAGAAAGTGGTGACTGGTTTTTTCATTGTCACATTTTATACCACATGATGAGCGGAATGGGCAGAATATTCAGTTATGAAAATTCTCCTGCAAACCCCGAAATTCCTGATCCCAAAATGGCGCTCAAAAAAATATATGCAGATGACAGGAAGATACATACGATGGCAAAAATTGGTTTGGAAAGTAATGGAAGCGACGGAGAGTTAATCTTTGCCAATACCCGTTTTCAATTACAAACGGAATGGAGGATAGGATTACATAATAAAAACGGTTATGAAAGTGAAAGCCATTTTGGAAAATATGTAGGAAAAATGCAATGGTGGTTTCCTTACGTTGGGTGGGATTTTCGGTACCGGAAAATGGACGCCCCTGAAAAAAGCATTTTCGGGCACACAAATAATAAAGATAATCACACAGCATTTTGTGTGGGGGTTCAATATACTTTACCTCTTTTAGTTAAGGCCGATGCAAGATTTGATACCGAAGGTAAGCTTCGGTTTCAGTTGATGAGGGAAGATATTCCCGTCTCAAAACGGCTTCGTTTCAATTTTATGGTAAATACTGATAGGGAATATATGGCTGGTTTCAGGTATGTTGCTACGAAGTATTTTTCGGTCTCTACGCACTATGACAGTGATATGGGCTTAGGAGCAGGTATTACAATTACTTACTGATTTTACGATCTCAATAATCATACTTGTCCGTTTTTGACATCATGCTGTCTTTTGAAGCGCCAAATGCCGGTATAGCTTTACACCATCAAAATATTAAACACTAAAATCAACAGACATGCAAACAAACAAAATTTATTACGAACTGACAGCTTCAGCATTTGACTGGGCAATTAGCGAAGACAAAAAGATAAAGGCCTGGGGATTCAATAACCAGTTGCCCGGCCCGGTAATAAAAGCAAAAAAAGGAGATACCCTTGTTATTAAAGTAACAAACGAACTGGATGAACCTACCGTGATCCACTGGCATGGTATCAGGCTACCGGCTTTGATGGATGGAACCGGCGAAGCACAAAAACCCATACAGCCGGGTGAAACGTTTGAGTACAGTTTCGTGGTGCCCGATGCCGGAACATTCTGGTACCACTCTCATCATAATGAGACAGTACAGATGGAAAGGGGCATGTACGGAGCATTGATCGTGGAAGACGATATCGATCCTGTTACCGATGCCGACAGGGTATTGATGATAGATGATATGAAACTCAACAGGGACAACAGCTTTAAAAAGGGCAATGTTATCAGCAACTGGGTTGAAAGACATGATGGCCGCCAGGGCGATACCCTCCTGTTTAATGGAAAGGAAAATCCCCTCATCAATATGCATGCAGGGCAGACAGAAAGGTGGCGTTTTATTAATTCATCCAGCGCCCGCTATTTTATGCTTAACCTTGAAGGGAAAGCTTTTAAAATTATCGGAACCGATGGTGGATTGCTGGAAAAGCCAATAGCTGTTACGCAGGTATTACTAACACCCGGAGAACGAATTGATATATTGGCAGGCCCCTTTACTGAAGGTGAAACATTTGCTGTTGAATCACTGGCTTACAACAGAACGACCATTCTAAAAGCGAAGCGGGAACAATTTGCCACCGTGCAGGTTGGTCCTGTGAAACCGTCTGTAACCGTCATACCTGAAATGTTGAGAAAGATCGAGCCACTGGCCCCTGCCGATGCAGCCATTACAAGGAAGATCAAACTTTCAGTTGACCCAAGTTTAAAACATATAATCGATTTCCAGGTGAACGGGGGTATGCACACTAACGACAAACCTGTATATGTTGATGAGTTGCAGGTATGGGAAGTTTCCAACAGCAGCTTGATGGATCACCCCTTTCATTTGCACGGTTTCTTCTTCCAGGTGCTGGAAGAAAACGGAAAAGTTCCTGGCTACCTGGCCTGGAAAGACACGATCAACTTAACTCCCCGCAGCAAAGTGAAGATCGCCTGGATACCCGACAACCGGCCAGGTATGTGGATGTATCATTGTCATATCCTGGAACATCATGAAGCTGGGATGATGGCAAACTTTGAAGTAGTAGACCCAACCAGGGGTGAGCAGTTTGCAGGACAGCATCACCATCATCATTGATTAATATAAAAAACGAAACATACGAGTCACACATCAACAGGTTATCTGTTCAACATACAAATTATGAAACGGTTTAAAAAAATATTAATCATAACTATTACAACATTACTGGTCGCCGGCCTATGCATTTATTACCAGCTTCAGCCTGTCTTTGAATTGAACAGGTTCCCGGCTTACAAGGGCAATACCAATTTCACCTGGAAGAAGCCTGCTTATGACAGCTCAAAAAAAACAGTGATTATCATTTCAGATAATGATGCCACCGAAATGTTCGACTGCCTGGCACCGTTTTACCTGTTCAACGCAAGCGGTATGGCAAATGTATATATCATAGCAGAAAAGAAATTACCGGTAGTATTGGCAAAAGGCTTATTTATCCTTCCATCATATGGCTTCGCCGAAATTGATTCACTGAAAAT
This sequence comes from Ginsengibacter sp., assembly GCA_039933035.1. Taxonomy (GTDB): domain Bacteria; phylum Bacteroidota; class Bacteroidia; order Chitinophagales; family Chitinophagaceae; genus Ginsengibacter. The sequence goes on from JBDTOV010000046.1 coordinate 29,374, forward strand.
TAAACCCGATGTAATGGTTATTCCCAACCAGTCGATTGCGATTGACAAGCCTCAGAAAGCAATTACGGTAAACTGGATAAAAGAGCATTATACCGGTAAAAACATTATCCTTTCAGTGTGCGACGGTTCTGCCACAGCGGCTGCAACAGGTCTTTACGACGGGAAGCCAATAACCACTCATGCCAGTGATTTCGGCAAAATAAAAAAAGTTTATCCCAAAGCGGGATGGATCAATAACGTTAGTGTAACTCAAAGCGGGAACCTTTTTAGCACAGCCGGGGTTTCAAATGCTGCAGATGGAAGTCTGACGGTGATTAACTACCTGTTCGGAAGAGAAACAATGATGAAAGTGCTTAATGATATTGGGTATCCTTCTGCGGAGATCAAAACCGATCACAGGAGTATTCCGTTTGATGTAAAAAATATTCTGACTGCATTAAATAAAGTCATTTTTAAGAAAAATAATAAGATCGGTGTACTGCTTAATGACGGCATAAATGAATTTGAATTGGCCGGTCTGTTGGATACGTATGCCCGTACCATTCCCTCAGGTATTGAAACCCTTATCCTTAACGGTTTTTCCGTAACATCAAAATATGGATTAACCATGTATCCAACCGGCATTTTAAACGGGCAACCTTTTGACGCAGTTCATGTATTGATGCCTGAATTATTGACAACTGATGATAAAAAAATACTGGCATCATCAAAACTGGTTACTTATGATCACCTGCAAGCCGGATATCCCATTGATATGTACCTTACCAGGATTGGCGATCAGTACGGAACTAAGTTCAAAGAAATTGTAAAGCTTATGCTGGACTATAATTAGCCATGATCAAAGATAGAAAGATTCATACATGGAAGTCCTTTCAGAGTTTTATTTACAAACTACCTTTAGGTTATCTTCTTAAAATCAGATTATAATGAAAAAATTGGCTTTTATTATTCCACCATTTGTTGAAATACTGGACCTCGCGGGGCCACTCCAGGTATTTACAGAAGCAAAATTTTATGGTTATGAATTATCCCTCGAGTTTTATTCTTTCCAGGATGAAATTATATGTACTTCCGGCCTTCCATTTATCAATATTAAAAATTACAAGGAGGCTCAGCTTGGCGAAGGCGACTATATTTTTATGCCGGGTATGGATGATAAATATGTTCGTAGCATAGCCTTTAAAGCCGAGAGGGCTTTTTTTAACTGGTTAAAAGATTCTTCGGATAAGAAAGTTTTGGTTTGTTCCATTTGTAATGGGGCATTTGCATTAGGGCACGCAGGCCTGTTAAAGGATACCGAATGTACCACTCATTGGAGAAGAATTGAAGAACTGCAGGCTACGTTTCCAACCGCGAAAGTAATTTCAGATATCCTCTATAAAAAAAGTAATAATGTTTATACCAGCGCCGGTATCAGTGCGGGTATTGATCTCGCCTTGGCAATATTAGAAGAGCAGAAAGGTGCACTTTTCACACATAAGGTGGCAAGAGGGCTTGTCGTATACCACAGACGAAGCCACAACCATACTCAACAAAGCATTTACCTCGACTACCGGAATCATATCAATCCAAATATACATATCGTGCAGGATCATCTTATTGATCATCTTTCGGATGATAACACGATAGAAGATTTAGCCAGGTTGGTGGCCATGAGTCCAAGAAATTTAAGCCGGGTTTTTAAAGATAAAACAGGTACCACCATACTTGAATATCTTACCATGCTGCGATTGGAATTTGCAAAAACAATGCTCAATAACCCGGAATACACCATTGAATATATTGCCACTAAATGTGGGTTTAAAACTGCCAGGCAATTACAAAGAATTTTAAAGACGCATAAAAGCATATGAAAAAAAATACTGAAAGCCTCTATACTCATAACGGTAATTCCTGTCTTACTTTTAATACATGGCTGACAAGCTTCTTATCAAACTTATGTGCTGAAACAAATTTTTACATTTTTAATCAATGGTACTATGGAAGTTCTCCCACGGCGGAACTACCCAAACCATCAGGCAATATTTAACCGATGCGGGTCGGGCTACATATCATCATTCATATTTCATCATTAGGCATTGACTTTATCAGGCCCACCCTTTAAAAATCAAAAGAGCATCACGGCATTTTTATTTTGCCGGATATTTACTTGCCACAACTAACCGGGTTACAGATATTGCCGACCACCGGGGTTATGAAGAAGTTTCCTACTTTATAAGATTCTTTAAAAAACATACAGGGTATTCACCGGAGGTTTTCAGACAGAATTTTCAATAAGTCCCGTTTAACTTTATCTTCGTACTATTTCCTACCCTGCCGCAGAAATTAGTTTTGCATAATAAAAAATCATTGTCAATAAATAATTTCTAAAACATGAAACCGACATTCAAATTTATTGCAGCCGTAAAGATATGGTTGGTGATTTATCCATCCATAGCTTTGTTTCTTTTCCTGTTTGGCCGGCAACTTTCTTCTTTGCTTATCAAAGAACATGTATTCTTACCATTGCACTTGTGCCGTGGATGCTGTTTGTGGCAATGCCTGCTGTTGATTTTATAATCGGTATTTTTCACACTAATAATATCAAGAAATGATAGAATGATGGATAAGAAAAAATTTGAAGTAACAATCATCGGGGGAAGTTATTCAGGACTTGCTGCCGGTATGGCGCTTGGCAGAGCACTCAGGAAAGTTTTGATAATTGATAGCGCTAAGCCATGTAACCGGCAAACACCGTATTCGCATAACTTCATCACGCAGGATGGCAAGCCACCCGGGGAAATTGCAACACTGGCAAAGCAACAGGTTGAAAAGTATAACACCGTTGAGTTCGTCAACGGTATGGCTACAAAGGGAATTAAAACTATAACCGGTTTTGAAATACATATGGAGACAGGTGAGGTTTTCACTGCAAGAAAAATAATTTTTGCTACGGGAATCAAAGATATCCTGAATGATATTCCGGGGATCGCTGCATGTTGGGGTATTACCGTTATTCACTGTCCTTATTGCCACGGTTACGAAGTAAGGCATCAGAAAACAGGCATCGTTGGAAATGGCGAATATGGTTTTGAATTCTCAATGCTTATTTCCAATTTGACAAAAGACCTTACGTTATATACAAATGGTAAATCAACTTTAACCAGCGAACAAACAGCAAAACTCAAAACCCATAACATAGACATAGTGGATGATGAAATTGAAAAGCTGGAACATCAAAATGGAACCCTGCGGGAAGTCATTTTCAAAAATGGCCAATCAGCTCCTGTAACGGCCCTGTATACCCGAACTCCTTTTATACAACATTGTCCCATTCCCGAATTGTTAGGGTGTACATTAACTGAGGATGGATACATTAAAATTGATCCTGCACTAAAGACAACAGTGCATGGTGTGTTTGCCTGTGGTGACAATACCACCCGGTTGCGTACCATAGCAAATGCAGTTGGTATGGGTACAACCGCAGGGATGATGGTAAACAAAGAATTAATTGAAGAAGACTTTTAACTAAAATCATTTTACAGCATTTACTAACAACGATGAACCGGCACAGCAATGTATGTTAACAATTTTTAATGGTGGAGTTTTCGCCGGGCATCTACCTCATCGTCAAAGGCTTCCATTCAACACCAATAGCTGATGAAACCCCGATGAAATCACTCAATTCGGACGGGATTAAAAAGTAATAAATAACTTTTGAAGCATAATGAAGAAACTAATTGCACAAAAGCAAACTATAAACATAATGATAGCTTTATTGACTGTAGTGTTGGTATTTCATACACTGGTATTGACGGGAATAATTCCTTATGCCATAATTTGGGCAGGCAAAATTAGCAGTGTAGCAGATATGAGAAAATTAGAAGTGATTTCAGTTTGTGTAAATGCCTTTGCGATATTGATATTGTTACTCAAAGCCGATTATATCCAACACAGAATTCCGATTAAAATACTCAATGTAATTATCTGGCTTTTAGCAGTTCTCTTTAGCTTGAATACCATCGGAAACCTTTTTGCTGAATCCAGGTTTGAATTATATTTTTTTACGCCGCTGACATTCATTTTGACAGTATTGTGTTTACGGATTGTTATTGACAAAAAGCTTAAAATATGAATACACCACAATTAAGGACTTTTATTTCACCCAATTTAAAAATAATATAATGACCGAAAAATATTTAAATCCAACACAAACATCTGGCAGAGATTTAATGCTACGTAATATTTCCGGGCCGGTAGTAATGCTCAATTTGCTTCGCTTTCGTGAACTGGCAGATTATTCTGAAACACCTGAATTTGCCCCGTTAGTTGCAATTAGTGGCAAAGAAGCCTACCAACTTTACATCAAACATACCGTGCCGCATTTGCTAAAATCAAATGGTGAAATATTATTTTCAGGAAAAGGTGGAGCTTTTTTAGTAGGGCCCCAAAATGAACAATGGGACGAAGTAATGTTGATAAAACAACACAGTGTCGACGACTTCATGGCATTTGCATCAAACCAGGAATATTTGAGGGGAGTTGGGCATAGAACAGCCGCTTTGGAAGATTCACGCCTTCTACCTTTAGTTGAAAATTCATACTTAATTCAGAGATAAATATTGAAAGGGCAGCATATCATAGTAAACTCATTATACCATGATAGTAAACACTTCTGCTGTTATTAAAATATAACCTTTTTAAAATGACCAAATGATGAAAAAATATTTTATCCCACTTTTCTTGCTTCTTATATCTTTTAGCTCAATTGCTCAAAAGAAAAAGGAAATTGTTACTGCAGATGTTATTACCATCAATTCAAAAATATTAAAAGAAATGCGAACTGCATGGGTTTACAACCCTGGCAATAAAAATGAAAGCAAGACATACCCCGTTATTTATGTTTTAGATGGAGAGAGTCATTTCAGGTCTGTAGTTGCAATGGTCGGGTATTTAAGTGACGCTAACGTAATTCCCCCAATGATTGTTGTAGGGATCCTGCATTTAAACAGAATGAAAGATTTAACACCAACTATCGAGGATACAATAGGCGACAGCCGTGGAGAAAATTCTGGTGGAGGTGAAAACTTTATATCATTTATTAAAAATGAACTTTTCCCTGATATTGAATCAAAATATTCAACTGCTC
>JBDTOV010000047.1:0-33123 GCA_039933035.1 Ginsengibacter sp.
TCAGATGAATTTTGGTCAGCGCCACCGGCACCCTGGACGGAAGTGAAAGTATGGAGTGGCCAGGATGCACCGCCGGACCATGCGCTGCACCTGGATAATTAGTTTGGGCGCGATTCCCTTGTTTCATAGCTTTAAGATGCATAGTAAAGTTTTAACTATGATGAATACAATAAATTCTCTTTTACTTTGTCACGATCATTTGTGCGGGCTATTTTATAAAGAGAGATTTGAGGTTGATTTGTATCTCCCTAACTACGTTTACTCTAACCGTTATACACGCAATTTGACTAAAATAAAAACCCCGCATATAGCAGGGCATTTATGGAATAATTTCAATTCCTTGGGTAACATTTTTTAAAGGATAACCTGGATACGCCTTTCCTGGCCTGGTTTTACTTGGATATTTGGTCGGTTACAGGTATTGGATAATTAAAAAAAGAAGTTGACTGATATCGGATTTAGTTTTCACGGATTTAGAAACGGGCTCTTTTCAATGGATTTGGATTCGGACGATTAATGTTGTTGAACATCAATCAACTTCTGGTACAAAGGTACAGTGATATCATCCCCTGCACAAGAGCATTACTGCCTAATTATGCCTGTACTGAAATTACGGTGTTAATAGTAAATACACGCGTAGAGTACCGTAAAAACACGGTATACAAAATGGAAACCGTTGCAGTCATATTACAATGTGTCGTCTCATTCAGTAAATTTCATATGCTTCTTTTATGAAAATGGTATAAAGATTTTTTCAGGAAAGACGTATTGGAACGTATAACCAGGTAGTTCCACATGCGTCAAGATCGCCGGTTGATTTGTGAACATTATTTTGATATCAAATTGTAATACATTAGCAGATGCAAAAGATAAAAGAGGCAGGGCAAATCGTGATGGTGGCATTTTCGTTTTTCATTCTGCCATCGTGTGGTCACGACATAAAGGAAAATAAGGATTCGGTTTATTCACGCCATTTACAAAAACATATAGACCTGGTAATTTTAAGCACTCCCGTGCCAAAAGACAAGAGTTCTTTTAACCTGTTGTTACTAAATGACGGGCAGGATATTGCACAACTCAGGGTTTCAAAAATCATGGATAGCCTTTATGGAAAAAAACTATTGCAGCCCCTGGTGGTTGTAGCCATTACTACATCAGACAGGATGCAGGAATATGGCGTTGCCGGATATCCCGATTACCAAAAAAACGGGTCGTTGGCAGAAAAATATGGTGCATTTGTAGATGATGAATTGATTCCTTTTATCAAAAAAAAATCAGGAGTGAGGAAATTTCATTCGATAACTATTGCAGGATGTTCGCTTGGCGGGCTTTCGGCATTTGATATCGCGTGGGACCATGCAAATAAAATCGATAGAGTAGGGATATTTTCCGGATCATTTTGGTATCGCGACAAGGATGCATCGGATACATCTTACGCTGATGATAAAGACAGGCTCATTATCAATAAAATAAAAACGACCCGGAAAAGACCCCATTTAAAATACTGGTTTTATGCCGGTGGCAGTGAAGAGACCGCAGATAGAGATAACGATGGAATTATCGACGTAGTTGATGACGCCAGGGACCTGGTAGATTTAATAAAACAGAAAAATGTTTGCCCCCCGGAAGACATTATTTACACGGAAGTAAAAGAAGGTATACATGATTATAATTCCTGGAGCAAAGTATTCCCACGATTTTTGCTATGGGCAGATGGCAAATAATTTATCTAAAAAGATCAAATTCAGGACACCAGCAAAGCATTCTTTTTATAATATTCGATTTGATGGTGCAGACAGTTATGTAGCAGAACCTAAGAACTTCGACTATGGTAGAATCTACGCAGCGATAGTTGGCACATTTGCTCGTTTTATAATGATATTTATCATTCACAAGTAAAGTAGCCAATACAGAATATTTAAAAATAACTTCAATTGATATTTTGGATTGCTAAAAAAACATATTAATTTGTTGGCTGTTCATAAAACCATCTTTCCCGATGGTTTCCCAATTATCTTCCTATTCCTTGTAAAACCTCCCCGGCAATTTCCATCACCAACAATCTAACTGATGAAGAGAATTTTACTCCTGCTCATCCTGCAAATTTTTGTCGCGAGTATAGCGCGTTGCCAGTCATTTACGGTTCGTGACCTGGTTACCCTGGCGAGCCAGCCTTCACAAAATATCAGTCACTTTATGTACCGGAATGGCTTTGTTAGTGATAACAGCAATTCCGAACCGGGTACCATTGCAGCAAGTTTCACTCAAAAAATTAAATCAAAAAAAAATTATGATGGTCCGTTAAGAAGCGTCGATTTATTTGAGAAGCAGGATGCAAAATATTTTATTTTTCATACTTCTTCGCTACAGGAATACCTGGATGGTGCACAGAGACTAATAAAATCCGGTTTTGCTTTTGATAAAGCCGTCAATCGAAACCCCGACACTCCGATGCTTTTTCAAAAAGCCAATATTTCAATAGAAGCCATTAAAGAATTGGTTGATAGTAATACCCGTTATACGTTCACATTAAAGGAGAAAAGAATTCCGGATTCAATTGCTTACGCAGAAGATTTGCTTCAGTTTGATTCACGCGAATTTCTCGCGAGTTATTTTGGCGAGAAAAATGTAAGAGAAGACCTGTATTATTTTTCTGAAAAAGAACTAAAAAAGTGTTCTGTACTATTTAGCGGCACAAAGTACCAGGCTGCTTTTATATGGGGTGATGAAAATAACTTTGCTAATCTTTCTTATATCGTAGTATCAAATGTTCTGCCTACGAAAGGGGGCGAACGGAACGGTTTACTTGAAGAAAATAATGCATGGAAATTCAGAAGCGGTATTCACTCCGGCATGCGTATAAAAGATCTTTTGAGGCTTAATGAAATGGATTTTGATATGTATGGCAATAAATCAGATCTTGCTTTTATGGTAAAACCAGGCAGTGCCGGAAAGATTGATTTTAAGAAAACAGCGATAATGTTCAGATGCATTAATTGCTATGACAATAAAATTTTTGACCAGCCTGAAATAAGTGCGCTCGATATTGCAAAAGCAAATCTGCCATTAAATGTTTTTGATATTATTATTTATCCATCTGAACGTTGATGGGATGTTTTGATGCGCACTAAATTTAATTGATTTTCGAATTAGAGAAAAGACCAATAATTTACCATTCAAACTCCCACACGCTTCTGTAATTTCCATGTTTTTCAACATAGCCCAGGAAGGAATTATAAAACGGATCAGCCCCGATAGTCGCGCTGTCGCCTATTACAAATAATTGCTCCTTCGCGCGGGTGATGGCCACGTTCATACGGCGGTAATCTTTTAAAAAGCCAATTTCCCCCTCGTCATTGCTACGCACAAGTGAAAGAATGATGTTTTCTTTTTCCTGCCCCTGGAAACTGTCTATCGTACCGATACGCATTTGTTCCGGCAAGACCTCTTTTGCTGCGGCTACCTGCCCGGAATAGGGAGAAATAAAAGCCGTAAGGGATGGATCGAGCGCTTCCGTCTCCAACAACTTTTGTGCGATGGCTAACTCACCTTCATTTTGTAAACTAATTCCGTTACCGCCCTGTACTTCATTGTATCCTGAACCGGCAGTGTCAATAAAACTTAAATGAACGCCTGTATTCGAAAGATGAACGGCAGTCTGTAACAGGCCCTTATAAAAATAATCACCTGGAAACCCTGCGATGGATTCACGCATGCGGTACTGCGTATTCAGCAAAAAAATGTTTTGTACTGCTTCTACGCACACTTCCAGGATAGATGTATTCAGTCCCATGACTGCAGCCTCCTGGCTGAGTACCGTAGGTGGTAACTGAAAGTGATCACCTGCCAGCACATATTTTGAAGCAAGAGGAAAGATGCACCAGGCAAGGGGTTCAATGCATTGTCCGGCTTCATCAATCAACAGCGTTTGAAATCTGATGTGATTGATCTTCGCATCATACAATCCAATGGGAGTTCCCAGTATCACCTGCGCTTCATCATATAATTTTGCCTCGTTGTACGCCTGCAGCTTTTTTATCTCATTGCGGATATCTTTGACCGATTTAAATAAAAGGTTTCGCTGCTCCCGCTCTGCCTTTCCAAAACTACGCTTGTATTGCAATGCCATCCTTCTAAATTCCTCGGCATTTTTTTTAAGGTCTTTTATTTCCTTTTGCTGCTTCGCATTGGATAGCTTACCCTCAGGCGTATGCGAAAATATTTCTTCATCTACTTTGCTGGTATTGCCTACTCTAAGTATCTGCACATTCCTTCTTATAAGCCCTTTTGCGATATGATCAACCGCGGTATTACCCGGCGCAGATACTAACACCTTTTCACCCCTTTTTACTAACTGCACGATTGCTTCCACAAGCGTAGTGGTTTTGCCGGTTCCCGGGGGCCCGTGCACAATAGTAAGGTCCTGGTTTTGAAGAATTGAATGCACGGCCAATTGCTGGCTGGCGTTCAATTCCTGGTTATTAAATGCCAGGCTAACTTCGTGTATATCGGCACCGTTATGAGAGAACGTTTCCCCATGCAATTGCATGAAAAGACGGTACAATGCTTTGTTAAGTTCCAACCCGTTTAAAACGGTTTTCATAATGGAAATGGTTCGCTGATCGGGAGCTAGTTTTATGCCCACTTTATCATCTTCTATCCAGGTGGGGAAATCAGGCGCAAAAAGACGAAACTCCCCGACCCCGCCGTCAAGGTAAATGAGTACTCCTTTTACCGGTTCTTCGCCTGCACAAAAGCATTCTATTGCCACGCCATCCCTGAACTGGCTGGCCCCGGCAGGAAAAGGCAGCCAGAAACTGATCTCAGGGTAATCAGCATAGCCGAAATTTTTACGGGTTACCGTAATGGGATGCAATGCAAGACCTTCTGCCTTCAACGATTTCAGGCTGTGCTGCTGATCAAGACGGTAACGTTTTATCTCTTCTTTTTCTTCCAGGGCAATTGCTGCCAATAATTTTTTTATGTAAGGATGTTGACCCGGGGTATTAATCACGCTGGCTTATATTTATTTTTGAATAACATTAAGATTCATTTCCTGCCTCGTAATAAAGCCTAACGCTTTGTATAACTTTATGGCACCCGCATTGTTTGCCCGTACGTGCAGAAATGGAATGTCTCCCTGTTGCATCATTCGCTGAGCCTGCTGTAGAATGAGCTTACTACCATAACCGTTACCCATGTAATCAGGATGCGTACAAACAGCACTTATCTCTGCATATCTATCCAAATGAAATCTCTGTCCCGCCATTGCTACCAGGTGGCCGGATTTAAATATGCCGCTATAATTTCCAAATTCAATGGTGCGGTCAGAGAATGGCCCCGGGTTGGCAAGTTTTGTCAATGCCAGCATCTGGGGTACATGTTCTTTTTCTAAGGGAACAATTTTTTCCTCTATCGCATTGGGTGCATCTGGATTTTCCGCGACCATCTGTAATATGACATTTCGGTTAATGATTTTCCATGAAGAAGGAATCTCTACATTAACTGCCGTAATTAAAACAACTATCCGTTTGCCAGGTAGCATGTTAAATAATAGTTTTAGGTAATCCTGGTTTACATCTTTTAAGCCTGCAAATGGGGCGATATCTCCCGGGAAATATTTTATATTTTCGTCACCAAGAGACAGGTTACTATTTTTAGAAATGAGTGCATTCCAAATTGGATTATCGAGAACATGATTCATCATAATTAATTTTTTCCATCGTGCTGCTTTTAAGCAACGGGCAACAGCTCCGGAGATAGTGAGTCGTTGTAATGGCTCGCAAAATAACCATACGGTTTATTATGATTGCGGAATTTGTATAATAAGCCGACAAGTTGCGCATAGATTTCTTCCGAAGGGAGATATAAAATTTCGATGGATTAACAAACTAATCCGGAAACGGTAAATCTTAAGATGGCTATTACACGCGGGTTGTTCTATTCATTCAGTGCCATGGTTTGGTACTTTTATTCGTGTATCAGTTTCTTCTCAAGTTCTTCCAATGAAACACCTCTTGTCTCCGGTACTTTGGTAAGCACCCATATTAATTGCAAAACCATCATAAAAGCAAAAAATGCAAATATGGGCCATGGATTCTTCCCGAAAATACCCGTATCCTTATCCAGGAAAACCGGCGTTATCAATGTGATGATAGCGGCAAAAATCCAGTGAATACTCGCCCCAAAGGATTGGCCGATCGCCCGTATGTTGTTGGGAAATATTTCTGAAATAAAAACCCATATAACGGCGCCCTGGCCAATTGCGTGCGATGCGATAAAGACCAGGAGTGAACAAAGCAAAATAACACTGTCCGCATGGCTTTTAAAACTCCACGCAACAGTCGCAAGGCTTATTATATATCCAATGGAGCCGATGATCAGCAATTGCTTTCGCCCGATACGATCAATTAAATATAAACCTGCAAAAGTGAATATCAAATTGGTAGCGCCGATCGCTATTGAATTAAATAAAGAATCTTTAGCGGCAAGTCCTGCACTTTGTAATATTTCAGGAGCATAATACAGGATGAAGTTAATGCCCGACCACTGGTTAAAGAATGCAACGAAAAAGGCCAGCCATATTACCACCTTATATTTTTTACTAAAGAATTTTTCCTTGTTGCCACTCTTAATAGCATTATTCGCAGCGATAATATTATTCATTTCGGCATCAGGATTGTCAATCCCAATTTGCTGAAGTATTGCCTTTGCTTTTTGCAAATCGTTTTTCACTGAGATAAGCCAGCGCGGGCTTTCGGGAACTGTAAACACCATGATCGTGTACACCAAAGCAGGAATAGCCATTACGCCAAGCATCCATCTCCAGTCATTGGCCCCGCCAACTCCTTTTAATAAATAGTTTGAAAAGAACGCGATCAATATTCCAAATACAATATTGAATTGATACATTCCCACAAGGCGGCCTCTTGTTTTGGGAGTAGATATTTCTGATATATAGGTGGGTGCTGCAACAGATGATATGCCAATCCCCAATCCTCCAATAAACCTGAAGAATGAAAAGCTATAGGGTTCGGGTGCCAACGCCGACCCAATCGCCGAAACACTAAAAAGTACCCCTACCCATAGCAATATTTTTTTGCGCCCGTATTTTTCAGTAGGTACTCCCCCGAAGATCGCACCAATAACTGTTCCCCACAAAGCCATAGACATTATAAAAAAACCATGAAATAATGGCGTAGTATGCCAGAGTTCTTTAATAGGCAGGTTGGCGCCGGAAATTACAACCGTATCAAATCCAAATATAAAGCCGGCCAGGGCAGCAACTACTGACCAAAGAACGAGTTTGTTTTTATTCATATCAAAAGAATTTTAGAAAATCTAATTAAATAGATTCGTTTTTTCAATCTTAAAACAAAAGTAAATATCTTATAGAAAAGCAAGATAAATGTAAACAATCGAGTTTGACAATTTTTTTTATCCTGAACAGGAAGTATTATTTGCTAACATGCATGATTACCTGCAAATATTTCATAAACTTTTTTTTTCGGCAGAGGATACCGGTATTAAGCGCCGATAAATTATTAAAAAAGTTTACTTCATTGTTCACGCGTGATTTTTTTATCGTAAAAAATGAAATCGCTGAGCATGCACAAATTTCCCGCAAACAATATTCCATATAATTTTACCATCTGTGACGTACAGTTTTAAAAACCGCGAATAGGTAACCTCTGCTTTATCGAAAGATTGATTCGAATAAATTACCGGGATATCATGGTGAGCGTCAGGCTTGAAGAAATAGAGGTAGGAGAGCAGAAAATCAACCTGCCCCAAAAAATTAAAAAAAGCTTCACAGGTAGACTAACTATTACAGGTAGACGCAAAATATATTTAGGTATTTAACCTGGAAGGTATCGAAAACTCTATAAAATACCCCGCTACCAGCAGGGCATTTTATTCAATAATTTTTAAGAGGTAACGTTTTTACATGATAATTTAGATGCGATTATTCCTGCTGTTTTCTCCCAGAGATTGGGTGGTGTATGCCCGGGGGGTTAAAAGTGAAAGACGATTTTTTTATTTCGCGCCTTCCAGTATCCTGATATAATTGGCTCTTTGATAATCAGTAGGATCAGCAATTTGCTGTTGGCTCATGCTGCCCTTAAATGATTCAATGTTTTCAAAGCCCGTACTGTTCATCCAATGTTGTAATTCTTTATTCATAATCTTCAGGTAAGAAATTCCATTTTTATACAAAGATGAAGCAGTCATTACCACATCTGCGCCGGCAAGAATATATTTGATTACTTCAACGGCACTTTGCACACCGGTGGTAGCGGCCAACGACACGTCTACTTTTCCGTACAACAAAGCTATCCATAACAATGGTAGCCGGATCTCACTGGACTCACTGTAATTTAAATCTGTTTTAATGATCATCTCATTGATATCAAAATCGGGTTGATAGAAACGATTGAATAAAACCAATGCGTCTGCGCCTGCTTTCTTCATCCTTATTGCCATATTGCCCATAGCGCTGAAATATGGATTCAGTTTCACTGCTACGGGAATTTTTACTGAATGCCTGATATTATCAATAATATTGAGGTAGCGGTGTTCCACTTCCGATGAGGACATATGGGTATCTCCGGGGATGAAAAATATGTTTACTTCAATGCCATCCGCGCCGGCCTCTTCCATCTGCTTTGAATAACTGATCCAGCCTTCATTGGTAATTCCATTTAGGCTACCTATGATGGGTATACTTACCCGCTCTTTTGCTTTGCGGATATTCTCGAGATACTCATCAGTTCCTACATTATACTCATCAAGGTCAGGGAAAAAATCCAGTGCCTCGGCAAAAGAATTGGTGGTTTTGGTGATAACGTTTTTAACAAGGGCTTCTTCTTTTCGTATTTGTTCCTCGAACAATGAAAACAGCACGACTGCTCCGGCTCCATTATCTTCCATCCTCACAATATTATCTGTTTGTTCAGATAAGGTAGAGGCAGATACCACGATCGGGGAATTCAATTTCAGCCCCATGTACATTGTATTTGTATTCATTTGTTTATTATTTACCGGTTATCTGAACCAAGTCAGGAATTACCAGGTTTAAAAATCAGGAATTTTGTCAGAGGTGTATTGTTATGCTATCGGAACAAAATCACTCGCTTTTTTTGTGGCCATTTCCTCATAAGTTTTCCATTTCAGATTCACCAGGTCCTGCGCATGGTTCATCAATTCGACAGCGGCTTCCGGATTGGTAATGGTGAGTACCTTATACCGTAACTCGTTGTATGCATAATCTTTCAATGATATAGTTGGTCTTGCTGAGTCGAGTACAAAGGGATTTTGATTTTTCTTTCTTAACACAGGATTGTACCTTAATAATGGCCAGTGAGCGCTGGCAACGGCCTTCTGCTGCTGGTCCAATGCTTTTTTCAAATCGTAGCCGTGCGCAATGCAATGACTATATGCCAATATTAATGCAGGTCCATCATAAGCTTCTGCTTCACGCATGGCCAACAAAGTTTGTTGCGGATTAGCGCCAAAGGCTACTCTTGCCACATACACATTACCATACGAAATTGCCTGCATAGCCAAATCTTTTTTACCGCCTTTTTTACCGCCGGCTGCGAACTTTGCAGTTGCTGCTGTTGGTGTTGACTTTGACATCTGACCACCGGTATTTGAATACACCTCGGTATCCAGCACCAGCACTTTAATATTTCTTCCACTTGCCAATACATGGTCGAGACCTCCGTAACCAATATCGTAGGCCCATCCATCACCACCCACCAGCCAAACACTGCGACGTACCAACTGATCTGCCACCGACAACAAATGAACCGCCGCTGATGAAGTCATTGTACTTAATTTTTCTTTTAACAATTGAACTCTTTTTTGCTGATCCACCAATTCGGATTCGAGGACCTGTTTGGCATCCAGGATTTCATTAACAAAATTTTCCCCTAATTCGTTTTTCAATTCTAACATGAATTGCTTAGCGATATTCAGTTGTTTGTCTGCAGTGATCCGCATGCCTAATCCAAATTCAGCATTGTCTTCAAACAGGGAGTTGGACCATGCGGGACCGCGCCCTTCTTTATTTACAGACCATGGCGTAGTGGGAAGATTTCCGCCATAAATAGAGGAACAACCCGTAGCATTGGCTATTAATAATCTTTCTCCAAATAATTGCGACAATAATTTCAGGTAAGGTGTTTCGCCGCAACCGGCGCATGCCCCGGAAAATTCAAATAGCGGTTCAAGGAATTGAGCACCGTGCACAGTGGAAAAATCAATTTTTGAACGGTCATTCCAGGTAAGCTGTTCGAAGAATTCAATATTTTTTTGTTCTGTTTTTAATATGGGTTCTTTCTCCACCAAATTAATGGCTTTGCGGGAACGGTCTAAGGGATCGGTAGCAGGGCAAACCTCCACACATAAATTACAGCCGGTGCAATCTTCCAGGTACACTTGCAGTGAATATTGTGTTTCAGGAAATCCCCTGGAATTGATAGGTGCCGATTTAAAATCCTGTGGCGCTTTTTGCAAATAATCTTTATGATAGAACTTAGCCCTGATCACGCTGTGCGGGCATACATAAGCGCAATTACCACATTGTATGCAGGTATCAGGTTCCCACAATGGCACGAGGTCCGATACATTTCTTTTCTCCCATTGCGTGGTTCCGCTCGGGTAAGTCCCGTCTATCGGAAGTTTACTTACAGGTAATTCATCACCATGGTCTGCCATCATCAACGCAGTTACTCCTTTTACAAAGTCGGGCGCTTTATCGGAAACGGTCAATACGTCGAATGTTGCCGCAGAAACCTTGTCCGGATACAATACTTCATGCATGTTGGCAAGTGTGGCATCTACCGCCTGAAAGTTTTGATCAACTACTTTTTGACCCTTTTTAAAATAGGTCTTTTCAATGGCTTTTTTAATTTTCTCAATGGCTTCTTCTCTTGGCAATACACCAGACAAGGCGAAATAACAGGTTTGCATGATGGTGTTGATACGGCCCCTCATCCCGTTCTCCCGTGCCACTGTGGTCGCATCAATCACGTATACTTTTAGTTTCCTGTCAATAATAATCTTCTGGGCCTGCCCTGTTAATTTATCCCATACTTCATCTTTATTATAAGGACTGTTTATTAAAAAGGTTGCACCATCTTTCGCGAATTCGAGCATTTGCACTTTTTCTATGAAGTTGAACTGGTGACATGCGATAAAATTCGCTTTTGTTATAAGGTAAGGAGCCCGGATCGGTTTTGGTCCAAACCGAAGATGCGACACGGTTCTTGCACCTGACTTCTTAGAATCATACACAAAATATCCCTGGGCATATAAATTTGTATTTTCCCCGATAATCTTAATTGTATTTTTATTCGCGCCTACCGTTCCGTCAGCTCCAAGCCCAAAGAACAATCCTTGTCTCCATGTTGATTCATCTAATGTGAATGATGGGTCATAGCTTAGACTCGTGAAGGTAACATCATCATTGATGCCAATGGTAAAGCCATTTTTGGGTTGATCCTTTTTTAATTCATCAAATACCGCTTTCACCATCGCCGGCGTAAACTCTTTAGATGAAAGGCCATAACGACCTCCAATTAGTTTAGGCAGGTGATGTAGTTTCCCCTGTTGCATCGCTTCCACCAATGTAGCCAAAACATCCTGGTACATGGGTTCTCCGGCTGCACCTGATTCTTTGGTACGATCTAAAATGGCAATTGATTTTACGGATGCCGGTATGGCTTTAATTAAATGTTCCAACGAAAATGGCCTGTATAAACGAACCTGTATTACACCAATTTTTTCCCCCGAAGCATTCAATGACTCCACTGTTTCAACAACAGTTTCGCCACCGGATCCCATGATAATTATCAATCGTTCCGCGTCAGCGACGCCGGTATATTGAAAAAGTTCATATTTTCTGCCGGTCATTGTTGAAAAATCGTTCATCACTTCATCCACAATACCTGGCATCTTATTATAAAATGAATTTACCGTCTCCCTTCCCTGGAAATATACATCCGGGTTTTGCGCAGTTCCCCTTATAAATGGATGTGCAGGATTCAGTCCCCGGTTTCGATGTGCAATTACCATATCGTCCGGTATCATCGATTTTATCCGTTCATCACTCAGCAATTCCAGCTTATTCACTTCATGCGACGTGCGGAAGCCATCAAAGAAATGCACAATGGGTATTCTTGATTTCAAGGTAGCGACTTGCGCTATCAAAGCAAAATCGTGTGCTTCCTGCACACTTGCTGAACCTAGCAAAGCAAAGCCTGTAGTTCGTGCTGCCATCACATCCTGGTGATCTCCAAAAATGGACAGGCCCTGTGCCGCAAGTGAACGGGCTGCCACATGAAATACGCAGGGGGTTAGCTCGCCGGCGATTTTGTACATGTTGGGCAACATCAGCATCAGACCTTGTGACGCGGTAAACGTTGTAGTAAGCGATCCCGTTTGCAGCGCGCCATGTACTGTTCCCGCTGCGCCACCTTCACTTTGCAGCTCCATTATATCAGGTATCGAACCCCAGATATTTTTGATTCCTTTTGAAGCCCATTCATCAGCCAGTTCGGCCATGGTAGACGAAGGTGTTATAGGATAGATTGCACAAACTTCATTCACCCTATAGGCCACATAAGCGGCCGCTTCATTTCCATCTATTGTTGCAATCATTTTTTTATTACCTGGCATCGGTCGTTGATTTAATACGTCAGGCTTTAGTTTGGGTGTTACTGTAGTATCCATTTTTAATAAATTAAGTAGATTGTCAAATTTGTATTATCGGTTCCGGAATCATCTCTATGGCATGGCATGGACATTGCTCGTAACACACGGCACAACCGGTGCACGCATCAAAGTTGAATTTATACCCGTTGCCCTTTCCCAATTTGATAATGGCATCTTCCGGGCAGGCACCAAAGCATCCGTCACATTCAAAACAATTACCGCAACTAAGGCAACGTTGTGCTTCAAACCTGGCTTCGGCTTCAGACAAGCCTGCAATCACTTCATCAAAGCTTTTTATCGCCACTGCGGGCGCCAGTTTATCCTGCTCTTTTTGCGGCGCATCTGTTTTATACCACATGTGCAGTTTACGATAACCCGCCGTTGGATGTTTGTCGGGCTTCAAATAGGTTTCCCGGGCCAGGTAACTATTAATAAAAGTAGCGGCTTTTTTACCCTGCCCAATAGCAATAGTAGAGCTCCTGTTTTCTCCCGGAAGCATGTCACCGCCGGCAAAAATTCCCTCGCAACCCGTCATCCTTTTAGCGTCTATGGTTACTGTTCCATCATCGTTAATAACCACGCCGGAAATAGATCGTAAAAAGCCGGAGTTAACTTCCTGCCGGTTAGCCAGTATGAGCACATCCGCATCAGTTGTTTCAAATTCACTGGTACCAACAGCTTTTCCTTTTTCTACCTTCATCTTTTCCAACGTAATCTTATTATCTTTTATATTGTAGATACTTCTGAAAAGCAGTACATTCACGCCTTCTGCCATGGCGTCTTCTGTTTCGTAATCGTACGCTGGCATCATTTTTTTATCCCCGGAAAAATAAACGGATACTTCAGACCCAAAGCGCTTTATGATCCGGGCCAGGTATAGCGCCAGTTTACCGCCGCCATATACCACCACTTTCTTTCTCATATAAGGTGACGGGTTTGTTTTTACTTCATTGAAAAATGAAAACGCATCGGTGACGTTAACAGAGTCGTCATGTTGAAAAGCTTCGCGCCGGATAAGCTGAGCGCCAATAGCGAGGTACACAGCGTCAAAATTACCTGCTTCTTTTTCGTGCAAAATATCTGTCACTCTATAGTTTAAGCGAATCTTTACACCCAATCTTACGATGCGGTCGATTTCAGCATCAAGTATTTCTTTGGGTAAACGATAATCAGGAATACCGGAATGCAATAAGCCGCCCGGGTGACCACCTGCTTCGACTATTTCAACAGTGTGGCCCAAACGGGCGAGATGATAAGCGGCCGATAATCCGGAAGGCCCTGCCCCAATTATCAATATTTTTTTTTGTGTTGGATCCGTTGAAAATTGGATTGGCCATTTTTGCCTTATCGCTTCATCGCCAATGTACCTTTCGATCGCATGAATGTTTACGGTGGTATCGATATGCGTCCGGTTGCATCCGGACTCACAGGGCTTTACGCAAATACGTCCCATGATCGCGGGAAAAGGATTGTCTTTTACAAGGGTTTGAAAAGCTTCGAAATAATTGCCGGCCTGCGCATGAGCCATCCATCCCTGTATATTTTCACCTGCCGGGCAGGCACTGTTGCAGGGAGGCATAAAATCAACATACTCCGGCCTGCGAAATCGTTTAGGACCGGTACCTTCCGCATGTATTGTGAGGTCGACTGGTTTTGTAATATCAAACATATTTATAATGATAATTTTGAAAAATGCGTTTACATCTTAGCTGTAAACTGTTTTTAAAAACATCGGCAAAGTAGAACTTAGTCTAAACTGAAAATATGATCACCCTCAATTGGGCATATGATACCAATCATCCGTTGTTGTGAACAGAGAAATGCCGTTGATAGTCCCCAAATCATTTGATATGCGGAAAGATAGCCAGTGCACGGATCTTTAGGCCTTTTTCAACTTTGATATAAAAAGCCAGGAACACTTTTTAAATAATTATAAAGCATTCATGGTTCTGAATTCTGTGTCGTTAATTATCCAATACCTACTCTTAATAAAAGCTTTACACTCCACATTTGATTAAGCCTGGACTTGAAACGAATAGGTTCCCGCAGGAAGCAAGGGTATATTTACTCCAGGGTTTATTGTGGATACAATTCCGATTTTAATCAATTGGCCTCTTTGATTGATTATGCGCCACCCGGTACTACAAGTAATATGTAGAGCATCAAATTCAATTTGTAATTTATTGTATTCAGGATCTGTAATGATACGAAATGACTTTGATTTATTTGAAAATAATACATTTACCAAGGACCCATAATCTTTAGTTTCACCTTTGTCTGCCACTTCTAATTTGCGGTAAATTTTTCCGGAATTGGGATCTATGACTACAGCATAATAGTTTACGGGCACCTGGCTATTACCTTTTGATGGCACATTAAGCAGGAAGCTCAAATGCGCTCTGTCGGCCAGCCCTGTTCAATTAATGTCTTTTTTGATCTGGGGGTCTTTTAAAATTTTTCTTTTACGTACATATTTCTAGCCCACATATCATTGTCGACGGGATTTCAAAAAGAAATTTTTCTCGTATGTTTCCGGATAAAAAAGTCCTAAAACTTTCATAAGCCCCTAATAGATATATCAGAAATGACTTGTGTTGAAATATGGTCACTTCACAACTGAACTGAAAAAAAAGCTGCATCACAAACACGGGCTTAAAACCAATCGTGCGAATCATTCTTATCAATACAAATGAGCCAACCCCTTTTTGACGGGCATATTGTTTAACTCAAATTTGCAGTATAAATCAGGCCGGAAATTATTCTAATAATCGGATATACTGTTACTGATCCAAATGACAGGCGTTAATGGTGCAGGTAAATCTTCTAGCGCAAAAATTGCCATACAAACCATTACAGGTTTACGTTACCCGGTTGAACTTCTTAACAGGGATTTGCAACAAATTGATGGATGCCCATAATTAAAATGAGGGCTGCCTTTCCAATATTCATTAATTTTCCTCATTCAATACATAGACCTTATCATCATGAACAACCCTCCACCGCCTTTCACCTGTACCTACACGCCAAATGTTCCGGAATTGCTTACCCAGCTTAATTGTTCACTTGCAATTACCACTTACCAGGCCGGAAAATTAATTTTCCTATCCCCCGACGGGCTCAATGCCATGCGGCAACTGCCACGGGATTTTGACAAGGCTATGGGCCTCGCTATCCGTAACAACCGTATGGCTTTGGCAATAAAGGAGGAGATAGTAGTATTTTCGAACGTACCACAATTAGCCATTGACTATCCGACAAAACCCAATTTTTACGATGCATTTTTTGTTCCCCGTGCGAGCTATTATACTGGTTCAGTGGATATACATGACCTGGATTGGGATATAGACGGTAACCTTTGGGCCGTGAATACTCTTTTTTCCTGCCTGGTCACCATTGATGATACCTGTAGCTTTCAACCACACTGGATGCCGCCATTTATTAAAACGCTAGAAGCAGGTGATCTTTGCCATTTGAATGGCATGGCGATGGTTGACAGGAAGCCAAAATACGTTAGCCTTTTTGGCCAAACCAATACTACCAAAGGCTGGCGCAATGGAGTAGAAACCGACGGCGTGATCATGGACATAGAAAGCAATGAAGTGGTAGCTCAGTCACTTCCCATGCCACACTCCCCCCGCTGGTTTAACGGGCAGCTCTACTCCCTTTTATCTGCCACCGGTCAATTGGTGCGTATAGATATCGCCACGGGTAAATACGATGTTGTAACACAAATGAAAGGTTTTGTAAGAGGAATGGCAAAAAGAAGAGATTATTTA
Organism: Ginsengibacter sp.; assembly: GCA_039933035.1. Classification (GTDB taxonomy): domain Bacteria; phylum Bacteroidota; class Bacteroidia; order Chitinophagales; family Chitinophagaceae; genus Ginsengibacter. Next base: position 16,497 of record JBDTOV010000047.1, read on the forward strand.
TTTATTGGCTTGTCAAAGCTGCGGCAAAATGCCTCAACTTTCAGGGATTTAGCTATTTCAAAAGAGGCTATTTATTGCGGTGTGGAAATTATTCATTTACCAACAGGGGCTAATGTGGGCAATATACGGTACCAACAAAGTGTAGAAGAAATTTATGATGTGCAGGTGCTTCCTGATTTTTTCCGGCCCGGCATCCTGAATCATACATCAGCCATACACCGCCTGGCACTTCACACAACCGGGGCTGTTTTTTGGGGACAACCTTCAGAATTACCAATAAAAAATAAGTAATTTTTACTATCTTACAATGGATCTTATTGCTAAAATGTAAAACCCCCAATTTTGCAAAAAATTTACTCCTGCCAGTCGGCTGCTAATTATCAAAAAGCATTGGCCAGGCTGGAAAAAAGTATCCGTTCCGGACAATTCACACTCTTTACGTTTCAGAAAAAACAACAAATTTGGAATCGCATCTGCCGCTATGCACGGCAACTGGGTATAAAGTTAAAAACGCCGGTGGCTGCCGCGTTCCTTGCCGCAGGATTTAATTTTACCGCCCCTGCCTCAGCCCAAACATTTGTCCAGCGAAAGGGTGTCGCTAATCCTTTTAATAACGTTACTGTTGTCAGTGCCGCACCCACCTTTGTGGACATTGACGGGGATGGCGATAAGGATGCTTTTATTGGTACATATGACAGTACTGTTGTTTATTATAAAAATACGGGAACGGCAACCGCCCCCGTATTTAACTTGCAAACCGGTGCAGCCAATCCACTGAATGGCGTGGTTGTCGGCGAACTTTCTGCACCCACCTTTGTAGATATTGATGGCGATGGCGATATGGATCTTTTTATAGGTGAATATTATGGCCACATTATATATTATAAAAACACCGGGACGGCCACGGCGCCGGTATTTGTTGCGCAAACCGGCGTAGCCAATCCTTTATCCGGCGTGGCTGCTAACTACCTTTCTATTCCCTCTTTTACAGATATCGATGGAGATGGTGATATGGATCTTTTTGTTGGCGAAGGATTTGGCGGCGTTTTATATTATAAAAATACAGGTACTGCAACCGCACCGGTATTTGTTGAGCAAACCGGGGCAGGCAATCCTTTCAATAATGTGAATCATGTGAATAATGGATATGATTCCGCTCCTGCTTTTGCAGATATAGATGGCGATGGTGACATGGATGCTCTTATTGGAATTAAAACAGGAACGATATCCTATTATAAAAACACGGGTACATCAACAGCCCCTGTTTTTGTTTCACAAACTGGTGCAAACAATCCGTTTGATGGTATTAATCCTGGTGCATTTTCTATCCCCACCTTTGTAGATATAGATGGAGATGGCGACTTGGATGTTTTTATTGGTACTGATGCGGGCTCAATAAATTATTTTGAAAATACCACTTCTACCCTTCCACTGCACCTGATCAGTTTTAGTGGCAACCATAAGGCAGGCTATAATGAATTGCAATGGCAAACTGCCAACGAAGTAAATACTAAAACGTTTGAAATAGAGCGAAGCACAGATGGAAGAAATTTTACCAAAATAGCTACCCTCAATAGCGTGGGTAACACAACCAGTAATTATAGTACCCGGGATAATGTAATTTATAGCGGCAAATTATTTTACCGGCTTAAAATGGTGGATGCAGACGGGAGGTTTACCTACAGCCAGGTTATATGGTTAAACAGCGGTCACAATACGCTTATCAGCATTTACCCCAACCCTGTAACTGACATCATAAACATTAACATTGGCGACGCTAAAATATTGAAAACAAACGCCGGCATATTTGATGGCAATGGAAGGTTAATGCAAAGCGTCCTCATACATGCTGACCAACAGCAAATAAACGTACAACCACTCGCGAAGGGAGTTTACCTGATAAAATTTGCAGATGGTACTGCGCAAAGTTTTATTAAGAAGTAGCCAATTTGAAACAGCTTATATTTTTTACTTACGTTTAACCCGGCCTGTTATATGGTGCACTGAAAGAATAGCGATATCAGTAACGGGATGGTTGTTCAACAGCGGGTTAAAATATACAGTTCATACTTAGCCCGGTTCATTGTCTGCCCGGTGGCTTTGGCAGCAAAATGATGAACTTTCAGCACATGCGGATAATTCCCCTCACCAACTATAATTTATTTAATCAATATTTTTGTGAAAGATTTATTGTTATTTTGATGATAAAAAATATTAATAACAACCCAGTAAACACAATCAAATGAGCGTAGATAACAAACATCTTGCAACAATCCTTTTAGGAGCAGCCGCCGCTTTTGGTGCCTACAAATATACCAATATGACGGAAGAGGAAAAACAAAAAATGGCTGATTCGATGAAAGAAAAATTTCATAAGCTGAAGGACGAAGCAGAAAGTGCCGGTGATACCGCAAAGAATTATTTTAGTGACTTAAAAAAGAAAGCGACCGATTTATTCAAAGAACACTTCCCGGAGGCAGAACAGCATCTTGAAGATTTCTTTAAAGGAAATTCAAAGGAAGAAGTTCCCGGTGGCCCGGCAACCGAAAGTAATTCCGGTGCTTAAAAGTGACTTGTCAGTATAATATAAGTTATGGTACCTCATTTTTCCCCGATACGCCAACCTGACAATGAGTGCAATATAAAAGTAATATATTTATCACATTACTGTGGATAAATATTTATGCAGAGATAAAATGCCGGGCACGTGTTGTATCAAAAGAGGCATTTCAACCAACACTAACGGCATAGGCTACATGAAAATTGAAGAAATAAAATAAGAATTGCAGGGAATGCTTTTACGACGATACTGAAATGTTGTATTTATACGATTCTACTTGTTCCGTCACTAATGGAAACTACATAAGCATCCGGTTTTTTTCCTGAATGCTTTACATATTCGGAAGAAATATTTTTCACCAATCCTGGTATCGCCTCTTCCATTACAAGGTTGATTGTGCAGCCGCCAAAACCACCTCCCATCATTCTCGCACCAATTACCGCATCGTTATTTCTTACAAAGTCAACAAGATAGTCCAACTCCTCGCAACTTACTTCATACATCTTGCTTAAACCATCATGCGTCTCAAACATTTTCTTACCTAATGCGTGGATATTACCCTCCTGCAAATCTTCACAAGCACTTTGCAACCGATTAATTTCCTGAACAATAAAGCGGGCACGCTTATTAATAAGTGCATCTTTTGGGAGTACGTATTTATCCAACATAGCTTCCGTTACATCACGCAATGAATTTACCGCGGGCTCATGTTCTTTTACCCATGCCACTGCCCGGGCGCATTCTTTTCGGCGGGTATTATATTCGGATGAAGCCAACGAATGCTTTACGTTTGTATCGAGTAATAATATCTTTATCCCTTCCAGTTTAAAGGGAACGTAATCATACTCAAGCGAACGACAATCCAGTTTAATCACGTGATCCTTTTTTCCCATCATGGAAGCAAACTGGTCCATGATACCGCACATAACGCCTGCATATTCATGCTCGGCTGCCTGTGACATTTTTACCATATCCAGCCTTTCTAAATTAGTATGCAATAATTCGTTTAATGCAAATGTGGTAGCACATTCCAACGCGGCAGAAGAAGACAAACCGGCACCTATTGGCACATCACTGGTAAGCATGGCATTAAATCCCTTTAACACGATTCCCTTTTTCTGAAACTGCGCCACGACGCCAAGAATATAATTTGGCCAGCTAATATCACGTATGGGTTTTAATTCATTTATCGAAATGGAAAATTTTTCATTAAGATCATCTGCCAGTAAATGTATCTCGTCATCATCGCGCAATGAAATGGCCAGGTAAGCTGCTTTATCAATGGCTGCGGGAAGTACAAAACCTTCATTATAATCTGTATGCTCACCTATTATATTGATGCGGCCCGGCGAACGAACAATTACAGGTTCACCAGCAAATGATTCCGCAAATTTATGGGCTATTTTTTCCTTCATTCTTACAATACATTTTACAATGTGAATTAAATATATTCTGCATTAAAAACAAACATTCATACAATTAAAAACCGAAGCAGGCAGCAGCACAACAAAACATAATTTTTACCCCGTGGCTAAGGCATAATTAAACAACCTGGTCAACCGTTCTTTTGTTAAAAACCCCGTATCCTGTTGCAAATATCTTTTAAATTAAAAATATCGCTATTAATTTGTTCCATTTTGACTCAATACCCTTAAGTTTTCTCCAGCTAATGTTGTAGCCACAACGGGTCCACCGGAAAGGTATAACCCAAAATATTTCCGTGTTGGTTTGACCGTTGCTTCAACGCGAATAATAATCGTTTTGGACATAATAACGGCATTCATATAAAACCCTTTACCGGCCATCGTTTTACAAATTAAATTTCCTATTGACGATGATATAAATCCAAAAAGGTTCATTTCCCGCTAGATCTGTCATGGACTAAATTTACCCTCAATGAAAATATACACCTATGCGATATGAATTTACGCAAAATCACATTGAAGAATTACATTTTGGAAATTTAACACCTGAGCAATTAATTAGTGTAGCAATTGAAACATCCAAATCGCTTGGTTGGATTTTGAGTAATGTTAATGAAAAAGGCTTTGTTGCCTATACTAATAATGGGTTATTTTCGTGGAATGCTGAGGTAAGATTTAAAATCAAGAACGAATCCGCACACCTGTTAAGCCAATCCAGGGGAAATGAGGCGATAGAATTAGAGAAAGACAGAGTGAACCTTCAAGGCTTCATCGTAACGCTCAACGATCTGAAAAAGAAGTTGACACCCGTTTGCCTTACTTCAACATATAAAAATTTACAACCTGAGTTTGCATAAAAGAAGCCATTTCATAAAAGCGATAAACCGCAACTGTTAGATACTAAACCGGGTGTGGGAGTTGATTTGCGTTATTCTAAAATGCAGTTTCCAAATTCAATCATCACGGTTTAATAGGATGGTTGACCTTGAAGAAGGCAATTTATATTTTTATGTATTTCTTTTTAAAGTAAATAATTTTCCGGGGTTTACTGTATTTGCTTTATGCACGATCATCCCAAAGGTTTTTACACAGTGGCGTGCAAATAAGGTTTTATATTCAAACTGCATTCAATCTTAACTTGGGTCCTTATGCTAAATCGCATTCACCATACCGCTATCATTTGTTCGGACTATGAAAAATCAAAATCCTTTTATACAAATATTTTAGGACTTGAAATTATCAGGGAAATTTACAGAAAGGACCGGCAGTCTTATAAAGTAGACCTCTCGCTTCACGGAGAATATGTTATTGAACTTTTTTCATTTCCGGAACCACCACTGCGATTATCCAGGCCAGAGGCTGCAGGATTAAGGCATCTTGCTTTTGAAGTAAACAACCTGTGCGACACAATTGAAATACTAGAAAGCAACAATATCATTTGCGAGCCAATACGGTTAGACGAGGTAAATAACAGGCAGTTCACATTTTTTTCTGACCCTGACAACTTGCCGATTGAATTATATGAGAAATAATACTCCCCCTATCATATTAATCATCTTGTCAAAATCCACATTTCTCCCGATTTTTGATATCCAGCCATGGGGTTTGTAACCATTTTTTTGAGACAAATATTATTTTTATTTTTAAAACTATTTTTGCACCGTGTTTAGCTTCTACAAATCTTGAACTGATTTTAAGTAAATTTGCTACAACTGAATACTTAACTATCCATAGGCATTATATTTCCTAATTATAAAATAATAAAAATGGTATTTGATCTTGACACGATTAAAAAATTTTACGGAGGTTACGCTCAAAAAGTAGAAGCTGCCCGTAAAGTTGTAAATCATCCACTCACCCTTACAGAAAAGATTTTATATGCTCACCTGTGGCGTGGAGATGCAGACGAAATTTTTGAGAGAGGTAAAACCTATGTGGATTTTGCACCGGACAGGGTTGCGATGCAGGATGCAACGGCGCAAATGGCCCTGCTCCAATTTATGCAATCGGGGAGAACCAAAGTTTCAGTGCCATCTACTGTACACTGTGACCATTTAATACAAGCTGAAACAGGCGCGGCAGCCGATTTATCGAGGGCAAAATCTCAAAACAAAGAAGTGTATGATTTCCTTGCGTCTGTTTCCAATAAATATGGAATAGGTTTTTGGAAACCCGGTGCGGGCATCATTCACCAGGTGGTGTTAGAAAACTATGCGTTTCCCGGTGGAATGATGATCGGCACAGATTCTCATACTGTAAATGCAGGTGGGTTAGGTACGATCGCCATAGGGGTAGGTGGTGCAGATGCCTGTGATGTTATGGCCGGGTTACCCTGGGAATTAAAATTTCCAAAACTTATAGGTGTCAGACTAACGGGCAGGCTTAGCGGCTGGACAGCCTCAAAAGATATTATCTTAAAAGTTGCCGGCATTCTTACTGTAAAAGGGGGTACCGGCGCTATTCTTGAATATTTTGGAGAAGGCGCGACCTCCCTTTCCTGTACCGGCAAAGGAACCATTTGCAATATGGGGGCAGAGATCGGAGCAACTACTTCTATTTTTGGATATGATAAAAAAATGGCAGAATACCTTAGGGGTACGGGCAGGGATGAAGTAGCAGAAACTGCGGATATGCTTGCAGGCTATCTTACGGGAGATGATGAAGTGTATGCTAGTCCTGAAAAATATTTTGACCAGGTGATTGAAATTAATTTATCTGAACTGGAACCTCATATTAACGGGCCTTTTACCCCGGATTTAGCGTGGCCCATTTCAAAGTTTGCTGACGCAGTTAAAGAGAACGGATGGCCTGAAAAATTAGAAGTTGGCTTGATCGGTTCCTGCACGAATTCTTCTTATGAAGATATTACCAGGGCAGCTTCAATTGCGGAACAAGCAACCAATAATGGTATTACAGCAAAATCTGAATTTACTATAACCCCAGGGTCTGAACAAGTAAGATTTACTGTTGATAGAGATGGTTATTTAAAAACATTTGAAAAGATGGGCGGCGTAGTTCTTGCTAATGCCTGCGGACCTTGTATAGGACAGTGGGCGCGACATTCCAAGGATCCTAACAAAAAAAATTCTATCGTAACATCTTATAACAGGAATTTTGCCAAAAGAAACGATGGCAATGCCAACACTCATGCATTTGTTGCGTCGCCGGAATTAACCACTGCATTGGCAATTGCAGGTTCACTCACTTTTAATCCATTAACAGATTACTTGACGAATGATAAAGGTGAAAAAATAAAATTGGAAGAACCAAAGGGTATTGAAATGCCAATTAAAGGATTTGCAGTTGACGATGCTGGTTACCAACCCCCTGCTGTAGATGGCAGCAATATAGAAGTTTTGGTTTCGCCTACATCAGACCGTCTTCAAATTTTGGATCCTTTTCCTGCATGGGAAGGAACGGATCTTTTCGGTTTAAAATTATTAATAAAAGCAAAAGGAAAGTGTACAACTGATCATATTTCCATGGCAGGCCCCTGGCTTAAGTATCGTGGCCACCTCGATAATATCAGCAACAATCTTTTAATTGGGGCTCTGAATTATTTTAATGAAAAAACAAACCTGGTTAAGAATCAACTCACCGGTGAATATGGTCCCTTGCCTGAAACGCAGAGAGCCTATAAAGCTGGAGGTGTGGGTTCTATAATTGTGGGTGATGAAAATTATGGCGAAGGGTCTTCCCGTGAACATGCGGCGATGGAGCCAAGGCATCTTGGCGTAAGAGCTGTTCTTGTAAAATCTTTTGCGCGCATACATGAAACCAATTTGAAAAAACAAGGAATGCTCGGGCTAACTTTTGACAATAAAGAGGATTATAATAAAATTCTGGAGGACGATATAATTGACATCACGGGCTTAACTTCATTTAGTGTAAATAAACCTCTGGTAATTCATTTGAATCATAAGGACGGAACAACGGATAACTTCCTGGTAAACCATACGTATAATGAACAACAGATTGAATGGTTTAAAGCGGGTGGCGCATTAAATATTATCAGGAAAGAATTTGAAAGCAGGAAATAATATCTCCTGGTTATTATATAAAAAAGCGAAACTTTTATGAGGTTTCGCTTTTTCTATTGTGGAGCAAAAATTTAACTCCTCCTTCCTCCAAACAAACGAAGTAAGAAAAGAAAGATATTAATAAAATCAAGGTAGAGGTTTAATGCGCCCAATACAGACATTTTTTTTGTGTCTGCTGCAGAAACATCATTGTATTCCAGGCCTTCCCCTATTCTTTTTAATTTTTGCACATCATAGGCAGTAAGACCGGTAAATACCATAACACCAATGATACTGATAAGATAATCCAGCCCGCTGCTGTGCAGGAAAAAATTAATGACCATTGCAATGAGTGTTCCGATTAAACCCATTATTAATATGCGGCCAAATTTAGTAAGATCCTGGTGAGTGGTGTAACCCATAAATGCCATTACGCCAAACATTGCAGAAGCCGAAAGAAAGCAACCCAAAACGGAGCCTGAAGTGAAGGCCCGTAAAATAAAACTAAAACTAATACCATTAATAATTGCATAGGCAATGAATAATGCCATGAGCGCCGGCGCAGAAAGTTTCCTGTAACCAAAAGACATGATCAGTACAAAACCCAATGGTGCAAATATGGTTGCTGTGCCTAAACCCGTAAGACCGCCCGTTGGCACAATAAGGTAGTTTAACAATGATTCGTTTATAGAAAATTGCCAAGCAACTAGCGCCGAAATACCGAGAGCGATAAACATCAGCAAAAACACATTGGCCAGGAACGTCCTGGTGTTTGTGGTTTCTCCTATCGGTGTGTAAGAAATGTTTGAGATATTAGAATTCCTGTTTGTTATTTCCATTTTTTATAATTTCAGTAAAATTAATAATCATTTGCGGAAATAAAATTACCGTTCGTGAAATTTAAGATTTTTGTAGCGAAAAAGCCTCTGGGAAATTCTAATGGATTTGAAAGTCGTGAGAACATCAGCCAGATGTAAAGGACAGGCAACAGCAATGAATCAACGCCACTTTTTACTTCAAATTGTTATTTAATAGTTTACCTTAAACCATACTTTTTTACTATCGTTCCAGTTGCCGTTATAATTTATCGTAAGTTCCTCGTCTTTTCCGATGGGACGCACGGTTTTAATTTGGATAATTTCTTCATCAAAATCCATAAAATACTCGCAATTGCTTTCATAACTATGGTTGTATAAAGGCACAAAACCCAATGCCATACAGCATTTATCTTTGTCGGGCCCCCATTCAAAAATATAATCATGAAGCAACGTTTTATCAAGCAGTGACCTGTCTTCAGTAGTCATTACTATTACCGGTGAATTCTCAACTACGGTATTAGCACCGATTTTTTCTGTAGTAAAAACACCGCGTCCTTTTGAACTCGTTTTTTTTAAATATAAATATCTTTTTATCATTCATTAACGGGATAACTATTGTAAAATAAATTAATTTGCGACATAATGCGAAGATGAAAAAAAATGGCAGAAGAAGAAATTACTATACAGGATCAATATGAGGAAATTCTCCAGTCCGGCGATGAGTCTGTCATAGGTGATTTTCTGAACCAGCAAAATATAAGTGATGTTGCAGAAATCATTGAGGAAAACGAAGACAGGGAAATGGGAATTTTTCAACATCTTTCCATGCACCGTGCCATTAGTCTCTTCAAAATCCTGGAACATTCCAATCAAAAAAGAATCATTAAAGATCTTCCCCCGGCAAAAAGCGCCGAATTGCTTAATGAAATGCAGCCCGATGACCGCACGGATTTCCTGGAAGATCTGCCCAATGAAGTGGTAAGAGAATTGGTAAAAGCGCTCACACCTGCGGAAAGAAAAATCACCTTATCACTTCTCGGATACCCTGAAAACAGTGTGGGGCGGTTGATGACTCCCGATTACGTCTATGTTCACGAATACAACACCGTATCACAAGTACTGGATATAATCAGGCATGTAGGAAAGGATACAGAAACTATTGACGTAATCTATGTAATTAACAAGCACGGCGAATTGTTAGATGATATCAGGATAAGAGAATTTATATTGGCCGACCCCGATAAAAAAGTAAGCGAAATGATGGACGGACGGTTCATTGAACTGAATGTAAATGATGACCAGGAAAAAGCCAATGAAGTTTTTAAAATGAATAATCGGGTAGCCCTGCCCGTTGTAGACGACTACAATGTATTGCTGGGTATTGTTACCATTGATGATGTGCTGTGGGTAACCAATGAAGAGTTTAGTGAAGATATTCAAAAAATTGGCGGCGCCGAAGCCCTCGATCAGCCTTACCTGGAAACCCCGCTGTTTGGCCTGGTAAAAAAAAGAGTGGGTTGGCTCATTATCCTTTTTCTAAGTGAAATGCTTACGGCCACGGCGATGGCTTTTTATAATGACGAACTGGCAAAAGTGATTGTACTTACCAATTTTATTCCACTTATTATGAGCAGCGGCGGCAATAGCGGTTCGCAAGCTTCTACATTAATTATCCAGGCGATGGCGCTCGGGGAAGTTACTGTAGGCGACTGGTGGCGGGTAATGCGCCGTGAAATTTTATCGGGACTTATATTGGGCTTGATACTCGGTTGCATCGGTTTTATTAGAATTTCTATCTGGAGCCTGCTTATGCATAATGGAATCATGACCGACATTTATGGATTGCATTGGTTCCTGATTGCGTTGAGCGTGAGTTTCTCATTAGTTGGCGTAGTACTTTGGGGTTCATTTTCCGGCAGCATGCTTCCCATGCTCTTAAAAAAATTAGGTGCTGATCCCGCCTCTTCTTCAGCGCCATTTGTAGCAACACTTGTAGATGTTACGGGCCTGATCATCTTTTTTAATGTGGCGCTTTATTTTTTGAAAGGCAATGGGCTCTAACGAAAATTGTGGCCGTTCTTTAATACGCACCACCGGTTTTTGTGCTAAGAATTCAAAGGTAATTTATGCTGTAAATAAGCGCGAGATTTAAGTAAGTATCCAATTTTGGTAATTTCCCTTATAAAAAATTACGCAATATATATAACAGCACAAAATTACTTTTCAGTGCTTACATTCAGCTTTATTAGCATCTTAATTCAGCTTTGTTAGCATCTTACTGTTATTGATCTATTCAATAACAAGCTTGTTGTTCCCTTAATATAGTTACTTTGAATTTTCAATTTATCTCCAAAATAAATTCTTTCTTCTCCCGACCAGCCAACATGAAACCCGGGTACTTGTTGCACAAATCCCATTGACAGGCTTTGTATATAACTACTACGGATATACGAATAATTCTCAGTATGTATCTATATCGTGATTCATACAGCATAGTCCTGTTTTAAACCGAAACGACGGTTATAACAGCCTGTTAGTTATGGTGTAAATATAATTGTTTTAAAAAGTGAATATATAATTAAAATCACTAATAGCTATGATCCGTATCATATTGGTGAACCTTCCCGGTCATAGAATACTGAAATAGTTGATAATAGTTTTGTGGTTCAATATTAATCATAACAAAAATCTAAAACAATGAAAACCTCACCAGCAAAAATACCAACCATTTTTCTTTCTTTCGGCTTATTGCTTTGTTGCCTGTTCCTCACTTCATCAGGTATTGCACAAACAAAATACCAATCCACGGGCGGCGTAAAAATCATTATTGAAGGGACTTCCAATATACATGACTGGGACATGAAATCGGATAAAGGAACCTGCGCGGGTGTATTTGATATCAGTAATTCGGGATCGCTCACCGGTATGTCAGTTCTAAATTTTTCGGTGCCTGCAGAAAGCCTGAAGAGTGAGCATACATCAATGGATAATAATACCTACAAGGCTCTTAATACAAAAAAATATTCTTCTATAAACTTTACTGCTGCTTCTGCCACCGTAAAATCAGACGGGTCAGGTTATATACTCACCGCAAAAGGCAAGCTCACCATTTCCGGCGTTACAAAAGATGTGGTGCTTACCGCAAAAGGTGTAGTTAACGCCGACATGAGCATTACCTACACCGGGTCCTACCAGCTTAAAATGACAGATTATAATGTACAACCTCCCAGCATTATGTTTGGCGCCATTAAAACAGGGAATAACCTCGTAGTTAAGTTTAATCTTTTATTAAAATCAATATAAACAACCATTCATTTTATCCATCAACATTTAATTTATCAACAAAAAAATTCTATTATGATACATTTATCAATCGGCAAAAATATAAAATTAGCCGTAGCCTTCATCCTGGCGTTACCCATAGCAACATTCGCCCAAAAACCCAAAGTGTCCTATGGACAGCCAGATTATATGAGAGCGTATGATCAAACCGGCATCAATGTATTTGAAACTACCAAACAAGATACGTCTGTACTGTATGATGGTATGAAAGTTTCATTAGGTGCAGGCTTTACACAGCAATACCAGAATCTTAAACAAGAAAACAAAGGAGCCTTAGATTACCAGGGCGCTAATAAATTATTCCCTCTTGCCCCAGGATTTATGACGGCAATGGCTAACCTGTTTATAGATGTGCAACTGGCTGAAGGCATTCGCCTGAATGTTACGACTTATCTTTCCACCCGCCACCATAATGAAGCATGGGTGAAAGGTGGTTATATCCAGTTTGATAAACTCCCGTTTAAAGGAAAATTCTGGGATGACCTGATGAAAGTAACTACCATTAAAGTGGGCCATATGGAAGTTAACTATGGTGATGCACATTTTCGCAGATCAGATGCAGGGCAGACGTTGTACAATCCATTTATGGAAAGCTATATTATGGATGGCTTCGCCACAGAAATTGGTGGTGAAGTATACCTTCAAAAGAACGGCCTTTTCGGAATGCTCGGTGTTTCCAACGGTATGATAAAAGGTAATGTTGATTCTATTACAAAAGCGTCAGTGGCCGATGATAATACCAGCCGGTCTCCCTCTGTTTACCTGAAAGGCGGTTTAGATAAAAACGTAACTGACAACATAAGAATACGCCTTACCGGAAGCTATTATCACAACAGCAGCTCTTCAGCCAGCGGACTTACTTTATATGGTGGTGACCGTGGCGGTTCCAACTACCAGAATGTTATTGAAAAAGCGCCAGCCGGCGTAGCCAATCCCGCTTCCACAGCAATGGCTTTTTCTGGCCGGTTAAACCCCGGGTTTACCAAAAAAATAGATGCCATTATGCTAAATGGTTTCCTGAAAGTAGGTGGCCTTGAATTATTTGGTACTTATGAAAATGCAAAAGGCAGATCCAAATCAGAAACCGCCAGCAGGAGCGTCAATCAATATGCAGGTGATATTATTTACAGATTCGGAAGCCAGGAAAACCTCTTTGCTGGTGTACGTTACAATAAAGTAAAGGGACTTCTTGCTGGCATGACAAACGATATTAGCGTAGACAGATTTGCAGTAGCGGGTGGTTGGTTTGTAACTAAAAATATTTTAGTAAAAGGTGAGTATGTTGTTCAGAATTACAATTCCTTTCCAACAACTGACTATCGCAGCACTGGCAAGTTTAACGGATATGTAATTGAAGCAGTGGTTGGATTTTAAATTAAAGTTAAGTTCAACCATTTAATAACCGGCGAGGATGATAACCACAGCCGGTAGAACAAAAAAGCCAGGCAGGGGTTCCTAAAAACTCCTGGCTTTTTTATTTATCTAAACAGTCCCTGGTTATTTATATTATTGTTATATCATGAAAATAATTGTGACGGCCATTTTTGCATCATTTGTCTTTTCACCACCTAAGGCCACTATCGAAAAATGGTTAATTGAAAAGAGCAGCAATTTATCTATACAAGGGAAATCAAATGTAGCTGACTTTCGTTGCGATATAGTAGAGTACCTGCGTCCTGATACACTACAGATTTATAAAGACGATGAACAGGAACGGTTTTTTAGGGTAAAGGGAGGCCTTACGATCAATGTCAACTGTTTTGATTGCCACCAGAAATACATAACCGGTGATTTAAGAAAAGCATTAAAGGCAGATGAAATTCCATTGTTGAAAATTGAACTTTTATCACTGGGAAATTTCGGCAATACGGCAAATAAAAATATAACAGGAGTCGTAACCATCACGCTTGCAGGAGTTATAAAAAAAATGGAGGTGAACTATATCGTGCAAACAGGTAATGATGGAACATTGCATTTAACCGGTAGCCGCCAGGTTCTCTTTTCTGACTTTGGCTTAACACCACCGCATAAACTGGCAGGCTTAATAAAAGTAGAAGAGCAGATTGAAGTGCGCTTCCAGCTAATTTTACGACCCGTGTAAAAATATAAAACGCCATAATTTAAAAACCAATTGACTACAAAAAAATCACAAATAAAATTGTATTAAAATGAAAAAGGTTATTTTATCTGTCATAATATCCAGTGTCACTTTACTAATTCTAAGCGCTGCGATGTTTTATGCATCCGTATTCTTTTTCCCGTCAATAACCCAGGAATATTTAAGTCCCGTTTTTAGAAATGCGGGTAAAACTGATTGGTTATTTTATGCCCATCCATTTATTCTAAGCATTTCCCTCAAATGGTTTTGGGAGCGTTATAAAGACATTTTTAAGGGGTCTCTTATAGTTAGGGCAATGGAAGTGGCTTTGGTATACGGCATTGTAGCTTTGCTACCGGTCTTGTGGCTAACATTCAGCGCTATTGATGTATCGCTGAAAATGGTTATTACCTGGCTGCTCTTTGGACTCATACAAGCTTTTGCAGCCGGTATCGTCTTCTCAAAACTCAATCCATAATTAGAAAGATTACACTATGCGTTAATTCTTTCACTGCTTCCAAAATACTTACGACAATTTCCCTTACCATTAAAAAATTTTTTTTTAAAAAATTAAATAAAATTGTATTTTTTATTACGCAATGAACCTATATAGTTGTTCATCATTTAATAATATAGTATTGGTCGGTTTACCCTGGGATGCAATTTAAACTTTCTAACGTTGTAGGCGGTTATATAATTATGCGTACCAGCGGTTGGAACCCACATGTAATCCCTTATTATAAAATACTACTACTGGTTTTAATTTTCAATCTGAGCAAGTTCAGCTAAATAAATATCAGGGTTTAACGGAGCTTTTTCATCTGCCAAGCTCGGTCTGAAAATTCTTAACAATTGTATAAAAAGTTAACGCCTGCGCATCTGTTAACCCATTACCTATCGTTGCCAGCGCACATTCCCTTTGTGCTGCAGTTGGTGCTGCAGCTACTGTACCAATAAGTACGGGCATATTTGTAAATTCAGGGGATGGGGCTGACCCCTTGGAGTCTGTAACTACACCATTTTCAAAACGCTTAACATCTGTCTCAGTGGATGAGAGCATGAACAAGCCTTTTGTATTTAAAGGTGCAATCCCAAAACTACTCCGGTACCCAAACCAGACCGATACATCAAATTCGTGATAAATAGCAAACTCATTAAAAGGAATACCATATTCTATGCAACCCATATCATACGCGCTTATGGCATTTTGTGTCATAGAATAATAAGATATGGCAGCATCATTATAGGCACCTATTGCGCTATCTGCCAAATGTGTATCAGCAAAATCGGAAGTAGTTGGGAATAACACTCCCGAACTGGCAAAAACGGGCGAACCATTGAATGTCAACCTGTAAGCGACATCTAAATTTCGAGGATCTTTTAAATTCCACTTGGTAGTATTGGCTGTTCCACCCGCCATTGGATATATTGCTTTAAATTTTGTCCATAAAAAGGAATCTTTTAATTGTATAACAAAATGATTTATCGTAATCTTTTGAATACTGTCAGTAATGCCGGAACTGTCAATAAATCTTTTTGCATCCGGATCATAAACAAATGAATCGCCACCATTATCCATGGGGGAAAACACTTTTTGGCAAGAAGAAAAAAAAGCAAATTCTATAAAAAGAAGTATTATTAATTTTAAGGCAATTTTCATTTTTCTAGACTAATGGTAAAGCAATGTAGTTCCATTTTATGTTCAAACGTTTAAATTCATGCAAATATTACAGCAAAATTAAGTAAAACCCTATCAAGTGGTGCGTATAGAAATAATGCACTCACTTTGGAGGTTTATGGTTAATAATTTCAGGAAGAAGCGATCAAAAATCCGGCCAATTGGCAAGAGGGCATTAAATGATTGTCACCAAAATGAATAATTTTTCTATCTTACATTTCATCTAAATAATTATTTATTTCTTTTCAACTGATAAAGGTACATCACCGCTATAAAATTTTGATAAATAATCCTGATAATACTTAAATGTTAAAAATTATATTCCTTTCATTGTATTGTTTCGCTGTATCATCTAATTTACAGGCACAGAATCATAAAACTAAGTCTGTAATTCTTGACACCGATATGGGCCCCGACTATGACGACGTAGGTGCCATAACACTGTTACATGCTTTTGCAGATAGCGGTAAAATAAAGATATTAGCCACTATGGCAAGCACAAAATATGAAGGGGTAGCCGCTGTATTAAATGTGTTGAATACATATTTTAAAAAACCGCTAATTCCTATTGGCGTTCCGAAAGGTGAGGCTATAATGCAAAAGGACTGGCAGCATTGGACGGATACCCTGATGGCAAAATATCATCACACTATAAAAAATAATAGTGAAGTTCCTGATGCGGTGGAAT
>JBDTOV010000048.1:0-32852 GCA_039933035.1 Ginsengibacter sp.
GATATTTTGACCGGGTGTAGTTCGTGCTAATTTTATGGCAAGCGCATACCACTGCGCCGGTACATTGGCGCCTGATTTCACGGCCTGTTCATTTTGAACGTCAGCACTATATTCTCCTGTTGTTGGTTGATTGCATGTTGAACCAGGATGGTCATTTTTCCTGCAGCTTACATTCAAAACAATGAATACACTTGTAAGCATCAGTATAATTTTAATTTGCTTTTTCATTTCTCTTAATTTAAATAGTGTTGAATAATTGAATAAAAACCCGAAACTATTTTACAAGGAATTCTATAAGAAGCACAAAAGATTAACTAACAGAAATGACGTGTGATTTGTAAAAATGGACGTGTAGGTGACAAAAATGAAAGTATTGGTGACAAAAATGATAGTGCAATTATTGTAGAAACAAAAGATGATGGGCGGCCAGGCATTTTTATTACGACGTATCCTTGCCTTTCAATAAGCTGAATAAAATATGGCCGAAATAGAAGTACATGTATTAAATGACTGATGTTTAAACAGGCATATAGCCACAATAAAAAAGTTTAAAAGGAAGTGGAAGCGTGGCAAACTAATAGAAATAATAAAAACAAAAAATTAATTGACAGTTCACAAACAATGAAGCCAGGGTGAAATTAAAAAAACGCTATCCGCCAATTCATGAGTTACATAACACTAGTACTGCACGATAGCTCTTCCTGTTTTAATAAAAGGATAATAATGGCCACTCCCCAATCGTTATTCTTATGTATCATAATACAGGGTATTGTAATCTGTAAAAGCTACGATATTGTGACTATTTTTGTATAAATTTTATCATTTGTTACGGTATTTTTTAACGATTTTTTATTGTGTGTCATTTTTGTATCCTTCGTACTGCCAGGATGCACGCAGGTATTCCAGGGATAGTGGCGATCTCAGGAATATTCCGGACATGCAAATAGTCCTGGATACAAGTGACCGGTTTGCCGGAAACAATGGATTTATTTTTAAATCAATCAGGATAGAAGATGTGCGGTTTGATACGACAAATATTGGGATGTATGCCATAGCTAAGAATGCATTATTCCCTGCTATTAAAAATTATAAAATCAATTTCAAAAACGGGGCTGCCAATAGCTTGCACGCGTACCTTAATAATTTTTTTACCAAAAATCTTAGTAACGAAGATGAAGATAAGAAACTGGTATGTTTCTTGAAAAGATTAAACGTTACCAGGAGAGATACGATTGTTGACAACGTAAAACTAACAAGTACTTTCAGTCAAATTAATTTTGAAATGGAGGTTTTCCTTAAGTCCGCCGATAACTATTACGCGGCATTTAAAATTGACACCCTGTTAATAGAAAGTATAGGGACAAGAAAAAGCGAAATAACTGATGAAATAAAAAATTATTTGCTGATGCCCGTCTTGAGAATAGTGCAGGAAAGAATAAATAATACTGTATGGAACACAATAATGAATAAAAAATCTTTTTTAGAAAGCGTCGTCATTAATAATTATTTCAACAATCGTTTTAACCTACCCATTTTAACCCAGCCTTATAAAAAAGGGATTTATACATCATTTACTGAATTTAAGAATAACACCCCTTCTATCACCGGATTTACCGTCAAGAAGGGTAAATCAGGGACCATATCATTAATCAATGCGAACGGAGATTATCTTGTTACCACAAAAATGTTTGCGTTTAGTGATGGAGAAAAATGCTGGATACTAAAAGGCAATTTTTGTTATCCGCTCATGAGAACGGGAAATAGTTTTGAATTTTTTCTAACCATCATATACAATTTAAAAATACTTCTTGCGATTAATATGGAAACAGGCGAAATAAGCTGATGGCCTTCTTTTTCCTCTTGCCTGGTTGTTACCCCCTCACGAACCTGGCGTTCACGGGATGTTGCGAGCCGGATTGGGGATCAGGAGATTGCCAGATCGGGTTTGATAGAATTTATTTGATTGTATTAAAAAAATGTGAAATTATCACTTCGTGATCTATCAACCATGGCACACGATTCCTAAAACAACCGGTTTTTTTACATTAGTTTTATTTTATATTAATAAAAAAAGAAATTATGAATAATACTATAACAGGCAGAGATATCCGCAATCAGCTTAAAGCCGATTTAATTGGAAAAGATTCCTATCGTGGGGTTACTTTAACTTACTCGTGGCTGGCCAATCAATTTGGGCATATTTCACTCGGGTTTATTCCCACTTTTATTCTTTACATAATCCTCTCCAGGTATTATAATGAGGATCGTGCCTCATTTTGGGCAGCCGTTCTTATTTCTGCGGCCTGGTTTATATTCGAAACTTTTAATTTTTTAGGGCCGTTGTTATTCAGCAACCTTTTAAAAAAAAAAATGCTTTTTTGAAGCCCGCCCCGCAATATATTTTCCAGCCGGCTTGGGGAAATGTTGCATTTGATACCATTACTGATATTGGATTCTTTTGGTTTGGAGCGTTTTCCGCAAGTTTGCTTTGCAACTATTCATTTGCTTCTTTATTAGTGGTATTTATTTTGGCAGGATTGTTAATTTACCCTGTTTACTACTGGTACCCTACCAAAATGTATTTACAGATACCCCAATATCCGTTTCAATTCAGGCTAAGCCAATGGGAAGCAGAACAAATAGGAGAAGACGCGATATATAACATAAACCGGTTTTTGAACAATAAGCATAAGGGAATGCACTTATTTATTTTCGGATCAAAGAGCAGTGGCAAAACAAGCATAAGCGTGGGGATAGCTACAGAGTTATCAATAAAACACAAACCTTGTTATTATATAACTGCTATGAAACTGTTCAGCATGTTTTTTGATCCGGATGAAAGACCATTAAGCTTATGGAATTGGCGTTCGTCCTCTGTACTGGTTATTGATGATATTAATGCCGGATATCCCATTAAGCAGGATCTTATTTCCCCGGAGAATTTTCTAAAAATGATAGATACGTATTCTGCACAGAATGAAATCAACCGAAATGCCATTAAGAATACAAACACCATTTGGGTATTAGGCAGCAGCGATACAGGCCAGGAGTTATATGGAAAGTGGCACCAAATGCTGGAAAATATTGGGGTTGATAAAAAAAATATTCTTTCTGTAAATCTTTCCTGAATGGTTATAATTATTTGAAGATGTACAAGGCTATTGTAAAATGTGGTTATCATAGGCAAAACTTATTAAATGTGTAAGACTCTTAACATTAAACCGTTTGTACATAGGAATTATTCTTTTCTCAATAGCAGATTGGGACACCTCGAAATGGCTGGCTATTTCTTTAAAGGAATAGCCCTGGGCAGCCATTGTCAGGGCTTCTTTTTCTTTCTCCGAGATTGCATAGTAATTAAATAATTCCTTATTGAGTTCTTCTTCAAATTCAGATTTCCCGGGGCCGTAGGCTGCATATCTCATTATATTGCCCAAGGTGATACTACGGTTTATTTGGGACCTTCCAACAATAGCCGTAACCTTACCGCTCTCACTGCTAAAAACGCCCACCTTTGATATTAATGGAACATGACTTCCATCTTTATGTATTTTTTTTAATTCTATGGTAAAACTGTATTTCTCCAATTCATCCTTTCTGCTATTAATAAACTTTAGTGCTTTATCATTCAATTCGTTTGAAAATGGGGCATATTCCGGGGTGGTAATACTTACAATTGTAAGCATGGTTATTTCATCATCTTTATAGCCAAGAATCTCTTCCCATCCATCAGCATAGATCATCCGGCTTTCCTTAAAAGAATAAATGTAAATTGCCTCCTCAGGAAACCTGGGAAATGTTTGCCGAAAAAACAAGGCTTCTTTACTTCTTAAATCAGCCGGGATCTCAGTAATATTTAATTTTGTATAATCTCCGGGGGTCGGCATTCAAAAATTATGAAATTATAAAAAGACACATAACCTGCGTGTTTTCGCAGTTGTCAAACTTAAATGATAGCGGTAAATTTGTATCAATGTTTAGCTATTGTCTATAACAATTGCAAATTAACAATTTATTTATTATATAACTTATCTAATCCTTCAAAAAACCTCACTCCTTTACCTGAGATGCCATACGCCTTTTACTTAAAAACATACCAGGTGGTAGAACTCCTGGTGGTTTTTAAGGATGAAGGATAAATATTCGAACATTGGGACCAGCAGTGTAAAGGTATTTGAAAAATTGTTATTCGGTAAATATCGTTGAATTTGCAATGATTATAAAAGTTCGTAATATAGTTTTGTAACCCCCTTTTATATGGTTCGTGTTTCACAGACCCTTACGATGGCTTGTGTAATACGGACCATATATATTTTAAAGCTATGGACGGAGGAAAAATAATCCGCAACGCGCATTTAGCATATAACAATACTTACCTGCTTAATTTGACTGTTAGCAGGGTATCGTGAGCGTAAGCGACTTTTCTTCATCAGTGGACGTTTTTTCGCTAACTCAATAAGTCGTATTTTTATGACTTAATAAATGGCATGCGCATATTATTTACATTTATCTTAATGGTTTTTGCTACCGCTTCACAGGCGCAGACAGTTTTGCCGGGTAGCTTTCAAAATAATCTTGCCGGCGGCAGTTTTATCCATTACAATAACAGGAATGACAGCAGTGCTCAAAATAAATGGGTTATCACCAGGAGTGCCGGTATTGCGGGAGGCTATAGTTTTTTCAGCCATGGCGGTGCGTCTTTCGTTGCAGCTCCCATCAGCCTGCAGTTGAACCGTAGGTTGAGCAATAACGTGTATGTATTTGCAGGAGTAACGGTAGCACCCATGTATCTTAATTTTAACCGCACTTTTCTCGCTGCTGATTTCAAAAAGGTACCTTCCTTCAATAGCTTTTACCAGCCAGGTAATTTATCTATGTATTCAGCCGCCACGATGGGGTTGATCTATATCAATGATCAACGGACTTTCTCCGTTTCAGGTAGTATCAGTGTTGAAAGAAGCAGCTACCCTTTCTACTACCAAAACCGGTCGAATATCCCGGAGCCACGCAATATCCCTTCTTCCAGGTGACTGTATTGCCTGTTTTAAAAAGAGCATCGCCTGCTGCTTTTTGATTTCCAGGAATTTTTTCTCAGGATAAGTACTATCTACAACCCCCAAAATGAAATTTATTTACTGTTATTCCATTCATTATTTTTTCTATCCACATCAGGTAGTGCATTTTCCGGGTCAAGTACTACTTTATCAATTTTAATTTTGGAAGGATATTTAAAAGTCCAGGTGCCACCACGTTGCCAAACTTCAACCGGTAGTGTTATCATCTCTGCTTCACCGTTAGTTTGCATGACTTGTATAATGGCGGGTAAAATCATCTTTTCTTTGTTGGTGATGGTGATCAGGGCCCCTTTGGATGGATCATCGTTAACATAGGTCACCGACTTTATTGCCTGGTCAAATTTCCAGGTGGTGAAAAACCATTCTTTCCAAAACCAATTCAGATCTTCGCCTGCTGCATTGTTGATGCAATGAAAAAAGTCGTAGGGAGTAGGATGTTTAAATGCCCAGGCTTCTGTATATTTTCTAAAGGCATAATCAAAGCGTTCTTTACCGACCACCGCCGTTCGAAGCAGGTTGAGGCCGTAAGCCGTTTTGCCATAGAACTGGTAATGCTGGACTTCATCCATCGCATCGGATACTGTCATTAGCGGATCTTTGTATTGCATGAATTGAATGTAATCACGGGAGCCAAAGAAGCCTTTATCAAAATAAGCCGGATCTGTTTGATACTCGCCATTGTTGAACAGGTCGTTCGCTATATAGTTTATGTACGTATTAAATCCTTCATCCTGCCACATGTACCTTCTTTCGTTGGAACCCACAATCATAGGATACCAGTTATGGCCTATTTCATGTGCTATCAAAAACCATAAACGGGCTTTCGTTTCTTTGTAATTATTAAAGATCATTCCCGGATACTCCATACCACCAGTAATGCCGGCATTGCTTACCGCAACATTCCACGGGTATTCAAAAAAGTTTTTTGAATAAATTTCCATGCTGGCTTTTAAATATTCTGTTGATCTTGTCCAGGCTGAATCGCCTATACTTTCTTCCGGGTAGCAGGACATAGCAAGCGCTTTACGGCCTGAGGGTAAATTAACTTTTGCAGCATCCCATATCATTGCTTTGCCTGCTGCCCATGCCACATCCCTGGTGTGCTTCATGGAAAAATGCCAGGTAAGATTTCCTTTGCTAGTCGGTCGTGTGGAGGCTTTACCTGCTTCACCGGCGCCAATGATGGTAACCGTTTTATCGCTCGTTTTTGCAACAGCCAGTCTTTTTATTTCTTCGGCTGTTAATACTTCTGATGGGTTTTGCAAATCGCCGGACCCATATATGATCATCTCCGGGGGTGCCGTAACATAATATTCGTAATCACCATAGTCGCAATAGAATTCGCCAAGACCCATGTAGGGTAAAGTATTCCATCCTTCCACGTCGTCATACACACACATACGTGGATACCATTGGCCTATTTGATAAACAACGCCACCTTTTGTGTACTGTCTTCCAAAGCGGCCCGCGCCATCCGGCGGAATGATAAAGCTGAAATTCATTTTTATGGAAATCTTATCTCCTTTAGCTGACATCGGCGTTTTTAAACGAACCTGCATCCTGGTATCGCTGATGATGGGTTGAATAGCGTACCTATTTCCGCCCTGCGTTATAGTAACATTTTTAATTTGATAGCCACCATTGTTTTTTTCAAGCACGTTGAAATAATCACCAGGAAAACGGGTAGCGGCAACCGATCTTGATGAGGGCTTAAAAATATTTTGATCCAGTTGAAGCCATAGGTATTCGAGTTGATCAGGACTGTTATTGGTGTAAGAGATCGTGACATCACCGGTTACAGAAGTATCCTTTTCATTGAAGATGGCATGAATATTATAGTTGGCATTATTTTGCCAATACATCGGCCCGGGAATTCCCTTTGCGGAACGGAATGCATTGCCGGCGGGAGGATTGAAGGTTTGTGTAAAAAGATCATGTGGGTTATAAGTTGTATCTACCTGTGCATTTTGTGCATGTAAAAAACTAAAGGATAATAATGCAATGCAATTTAGTAAGATTTTTTTCACGATGTGATGTTTGAATTGTTTGTTACATGAAATACCCATCTGTTTGCTATAATATTCTGTGAATATAGATATCTTTAAAATTGTTACTTTCTATTTTTTTAATTTACTTTCTGATTTGGCAACGTGTAGGAAATGATAGCAATAAAACATTTGTCCTTTACTTATAGTTGACAGCACGAACATTATTGTAATCGCAGAAAGGTATATTTTTTTAAGACATATATCCTGATAGTTTGATATTTAGTTTTGGTGGAAATGTGTTTTTTTGATAATTCGTTTAAAGCATTTCTTAAACACCTGTTATCACGTCGAAACCTTTGAAGTTACCTACAATGGCAAGCGCCGTAATTTTTTTGGCAATACCCTTACGTTTTATTTTGCCCGCCACCTGGTTCAATATAGACCCGCTACCAATAGCGTCATCAATTAACAATACATGGTTGTATTTCACTGTCTTGCTAACCGCAAATGTATTTTCAGCATTGTTTGTTCGCTCTTCGATTTTATGCAGTGACTATTGTGGTACTGGTATAATGCCTGAAATTTTTTGTATGGTTATTTCAGGCAGGTCTATTTTTAGAAGTGTTACCAGATATGTCATAATCTGCACTTCTCTGCATATGGTAGGAGGAATGAAACCAATGACATCCGATGGGGTACTTTTAACCAGCATATCCACTTTTTGTTTTATATCTTTCAAGAGTATTTTCATTAAAAGTTTATTTTGCCCTTGTTTGGCGTCATGCAGCAATGTGCCCAATCTTGTTTTGCCAAAACGCTCAATTACATAAAAATCCAGTTACAATATTTTATCTAAGTAAATTTTATCATACCTCTTTGTATTTGTTATTTTTTCTTTGCCATCAGCTATACCCATCTCATCATAATACGCTTCGTATGTTGCTTTTTGTTTAAAAAATTCACCGGGTGTCCTTAATATGGGTAGGTTTCGCTTTTTATACCAATGGCTGCAGCTCAAGAACTGTAAACTTCAATTTTGCCGTTTTATGAACGAAAATTTATTGCCATGATATTTGATTTATCTGTTTTTAATTTTTATACACAGCGATTCAATGTTTCTTTTGCACCAATAAAAGCAATACCCAGGTCCTTCTTTGCTAAAGCGCTGTTATATACAATAGCCGGTTCATTAAGAGCAGACTCATTATTAAGCATCAGCGACATATCAGAAATTGTATAACTTTCGCAGGCTATTAAATAATTTTTTCCATGAAGGCCCTTAGTGGTTGCCGCCTGGAAAATAGCTTCCGCTACATCCCTTACATCCACCATTGAAAACATGGTATCAGTTGCGAATAACATTTCCACAAATGGATCAGGGGCTATTTTATTTTTTATAAGGTATAGCAGACCGATAGAAGTGGAATCGGCTCTTTCAGAAAGACTATTTCCAATTACCATCACAGGTGATACTGAAACAATTTCAAACGGGAGGTTGGGGTTTTCGCTGATAAAATTTCTGACTTCACGGTCTGCCAAAAATTTTGCCTTTGCATAGGGATGATCGTCTTCGCTCATGTAGGGAGTATCCTGTTCAGAAAAAATATGACTGGCATAGTAAGTGGGAGGATGAAGGGGAAATGAAGTGTTCCATGCCGCGACAGAAGCGATGAAAACTACTTTTTTCAAATTTTTTGATTTTAAAATCACCTCCAGTAAATTTCGTGTACCCTGTACCGTTGGTTCAAATAATTCCTTCTGTGGATCTTTTACATCAAGGATGAATGGAGTGCCTGCATGAACAAGGAGGTCGCAGCCTTTCACAAAATTTTCTACCATTTTTATATCGCGTACATCTAAGGACTGAATCTCGAGATTGCCTGCATTCATAAGCGCCTTCAGATGTTCGTATTTACTTTTATTGTTGATATCTGTGGAGGAAACTTTCACTTTAAAGTTTTCTTCAAGAAATATTTTAGTAACATAGCTCCCTATAAATCCTGAACCTCCGATGATTCCTGCTGTTTGCATGATGTTATGTTTTTTTGAGAATTATTTTAAAACCTCACCCCTGGCACCTCTCCCAGGGAGAGGGAAAGATTTTTCACCGCCTCTCTAAAAAGGAATTTCGATTTTTTTGGATTTACCTTAACCCTCCCCTGGAGGGCAGGGATGCTACATAAACGCCCTCACATTCATTCCCATTTGTTCCATGCCCGCTACCCATGTATCGTCATCAATGCTGCCTGATGCAATCCAGTCTTCATCAGAAACAGAAGCACGCCAGTTCAGTAATGGCTCAGCATCGGCCCCTACACTATTTCTGAATGAAGCCTTTTGGCCATTTGCAATTGCCAAAACTGTTTCGGCAACTTCTGAAGGCATTACATGATGTGAAGCTGAAGCTTTTAGATAGGCGTCCATCCGGACGTGGCCCGGATATACTGATTGAGCTTTTCTGTCGTCCAGTTTAGTAATGATAGGGGTGTCAATAACCCCTGGCTCTACAACCGCTACCTTTATACCAAAACGGCCTACTTCTCCGGCAAGGCTTTCACTAAGCGCTTCCAAAGCTGCTTTGGAAGCACTATAAGAACCGTGGCACGGGCTGTATATTATCCCCGCTACAGAGGTGATATTAATAATATGACCGCTTTCGCGTTTACGCATACCTGGTAGTACTGCCTGGATGCATCGAAGTGCTCCAAAATAATTGGTTTGCATGGTGGCCTGGAAAAACTCAAGAGATAATTCTTCTACCGAGCCAAGAAACCCAATGCCCGCATTGTTTACAAGTATATCTATTTGTCCCGCTTTGGCCATTACTTCCTTTACCGCAGATTTTACGGACTCTTCATTATCTACATCCATGACAAGAACTGTAAGTGGCAGGTTGTCATTTTTAGCCAGTTCAGCTAAGGCAGGGGATGTTTGAGGATTACGCATGGTAGCGTAAACGTGGTAACCATTGCGTGCAAAGGTTTCTGCAATCGCATATCCAATGCCCGTGCTGCATCCGGTGATGAGCACATTTTTTGTTTTTTCCATTTTGATTTGTTTTAAAATTTTTTAGACTTACCAAACCAACAGTTCTCATCTTTTTTTTCGGCATTATCAACCGTTTGAAATCTCCCGCATGTGTGGGATTACCATCTTGACTGATACTATATAGCTACGCTTTATCTTCCGCAATTACTTTCTGTTTCGCTTGCGAAACCGCAGGCCCGGTACATTTCGTTCTTAAATTATTTTACCATCGTTTTATTTGAGTTCCTCAGCTGCTCCAACCATAAGTGTTGCACCACCGGTAGCAAAATTTGGAATATCCGCTGCGGCTGCCTGCCCTTCAGGTGAACTCATTGTTGCCTGCATGGCTCCAGGTGTTTCAAACCAGAACTCGGCCATCCGGTGATAAGCAGCGGGGCCTCCGTCGGGAGCACTCAGGAATTTGGTAACTTCAAACCGGGAATATCCTGTCATCTTTAACGCAATCGGGGTATGTGTATTTGCATAATAATCTTCAAATGCTGCCGGATCTGCCGGGTGCCCGTAAAGCACAGTTAATTTAATCATATTGTTAAGTTTTACTAATTAATTTGTCAGAGATTGTTTCTTGAATATTTTTTTTTGAAGTCAATGCATGCAAGTCCTGCGCAAGGTTGCCAACCTTACAATCCGGTTAAAACGAATAGCCCGCTAAATAAATAACCTTCATGGCTATATCCACGGTTCCCACGCTCCATACCTGGATGGTATTTACCCACGTATAATCTTTTGAAGAACTGAACAATGTTACGTTCTCCCGCAAATCAGAGATGGTGCTGTCTTTTCGTGGGATGGCAACACCATCGGCCTTAAGGGAAATTTTCGATCCGTCTTCCGTCGTTATTTGAGCATGAACGTCAAGTTGGAAACGCCCGTCTGCCCTGATGTGTAGGTAGTCGACGCCTGTTAAGGTACCTCTGATTTTTGACCCGATTACTTCGCCGGCAAATGCTACATCAAACCTTGCCCCTTCAGGCGGGAGTTTTGTCTTTCCTGACATAAGTTCTTCAAAACTTACTCCGTATTCAGGCATGCCGGTAATATTAAGGGTGTATTCGTAAATAGGTTCACCCATTTCAATTGTACTCATATCTTTTTGTTTTTATGGCCTACTCTAATCGGTTTTCGGCTTACCCGTTTTTTGGTCTTAATGAAAGCGTATTACTTTTATCAATTAACGTACTGTGATTGAGAAATAACCATTCAAAAGATTTTACTAACTCCAACCCAGGAGCCTTTCAACAGGGGATGCGTTAGGGATGGTGTCATTATCATACGCTCCCGAGAGCGCATATTTCCCAAACATTATTAAACCGATTGAAGCCACAGGGGTAATGATCAACATCATAATCAATCCAAAAATTAAATCATCCTGTTTGCCCGTCGCTATGTTGGGCAGGCCCAATTCAAAAACACCAAAATAAGCTGCCGCTATTCCCAATGCTATCCACACGATACCCAATCCTTTTTTTAGTTTATCTATTTTTGATGAAAACGTGTTCGTCACCAAAGGCCCTGGTGTTTTGTTTTCTTTAAGATAGAGCAACCCGATAATAAGACATACGCTCATTACTACAATTGGATAAGTTAATCCTGCTAAATAGTATTCCGGTTTGTGGGCATCGCCTGCTTTTTGTATTAGGTAGGTCGCAATAAGTGGAGCCATACCTCCGAAAATACCAAAGCCAATATGATAAGGTAAAGACAGGGACGAATAGCGAATTTTTAAGGGAAACATTTCCACCAGGTAAGCCGCGAGTGGCCCATAGGACAAGACGGAAATGATTTCTAACAAAAACACCAACAAGATCAATTTCCATTTATCGGCAGGGGTTAATAAAATAGTTTTTGACAGATCGGTGGTTATTTTTTTGCCAATTGATGTGGTTTTATTTATTACTTCCCTGGCGATAGTGCCATCTGTATAGAAATATTTGGTTGTAGTAATGGCCGATTCACTGCCCGGCGAAGCCTGGTGCGTTACATCAACGACCACTGCAGATTTATTTTCCACTTTATATTGAAGATTCGTAACCTCGTACATGTGCCGAAAAACCGGTCGAAAACATATGATACCCAACAACATGCTTAGGAGTAACAAATATTTGCGTCCAACCTTGTCCGATAGCCAACCGAAGAATACGCAAAAAGGAAGCCCCAACAGGGTTCCCATTACAACAATAGAATTTGCCTGGTCATAATCTACCGACATAGTCCTGATGAGAAAACTCTGGGCATAAAAAATAGAACTCCAACTGATAACGCCTACACCAATTGTTAATCCAAACAGCGCCAACAACACAACTTTTAAATTCGCCTTATTTCCGAATGATTCTTTAAGGGGATTGCGGGAAGTTTTACCCTCCGCTTTAGCTTTCGAGTACAATGGTGACTCGGACATATTTCTCCTGATATAAACTGATATAACTACTAATAATGCGGATACTAAAAACGGAATACGCCAGCCCCAGGTTTCCCATGCAGCAGTTTGCATAAAGCTCTTGGTAAGCAGGATGGCTCCCAGGGAAAATATAAAAGCTATTCCCGAAGATGTTTGAATCCACGAGGTCCAGAATCCACGTTTCTTTGCCGGTGAATGTTCTGCTACAAAGGTAGCAGCGCCGCCATATTCGCCACCTATGGCTAGTCCTTGCAGGATTCTTAAAACGAGGATGATAATGGGTGCAGGAAAACCAATGGTTTCATAATTTGGTATTAAGCCAATAGCAAACGTTGAACCACCCATCAACACCAACGTAACCATGAAAGTATATTTTCTGCCAATCAGATCCCCTAACCGGCCAAAGAATAAAGCGCCAAACGGTCGCACCACAAGGCCCGCTGCAAAAGTAGCCAGCGTAGCCAGGAAGGCCACGCCGGCGTTTTCCTTTGGAAAAAATTGTGTTGAAATGATAGTAGCTAACGTTCCGAAAATATAAAAATCGTACCACTCAATAAGCGTTCCAACAGATGATGCTGTAATTATTGGAACCAGGCTCCGTTCTTTTATATTTCTAATTAATGCCGTCATTTTTACATCGAAACGTCAGGTGAACTTTTCAGCATCAGTCGAAATAATTCGACTGGCTACTACTTGTTGAAAAAATGATTTTATTTATAAATCGACGGGCATCGCTAATATAATAGGGTCCAAAACAGTATGTTTGTCTTTAATCGCCTGGTTCACGGGATCATTTATTATATTGCCGAGGAGTTCAAGATCTGTTACTTCTATAACCAATACTACCGAGTTGGGATCACCGGCATCCTGGAATGTTTTAAAGCCTGATACTGCAGGAGCAAATAGCTCCATCCTTTCCTGGTGGCCCTTAAGCCATGCATCAATATCTTTTACTTTGTGTCTGGCTACAATCGTTTGCATGTTTTTTTTTTTAGTGTTAATGCCTACTCTTACCGGTTTTCGGCTACCCCGGTTATTTTCGATCTTTTTGCAGGATGATGTTACCTTTATTTATTTCGTTTTGTGCGCTTCCATGTCTATCTCGATCAATTGACCTTCTACCGCAAGCCCTTTTACTTCCAGCCAGGTGCCCGTAGGAAATTGCTTTTTATAAATTGAGTTGCGGTAGCCTAACGCTTTTTCAAACTCCTTCATATCGGTCGCATAAATATTTTCTGCAAATACATCGTCAAAGGTGTAACCGTAGTGATGCAGAATTTTTTCTAAATCGCTATAACAATTTTTCATCTGTTGCTCCATGTTTCCGGGAGCCATGATAACTCCTGAATCATCCATGCTTACCGCCCCGGAAATTATAAGTTCGTTTCCAATTTTTACAGCATGGGTATATCCATAATCTTTTTCGAGTTTTGGTCGAAGGTTAAAGTATTCGGGTGCATCGGATACATTTACTTTTGTTTCATTAGCTGTTGCTACGCGGGTAGTATCGGCATTGTTGCAACCAATAAATACTGGTAAGCTTAGCACGAAGAACGTCGCTAAGGAAAAAGACCTTTCATTATTTTAAGATTTTAATGTACTTTTTTATAAAAAATGTAACGCGGTAAGCAAAGTGCAATTAAAAAAAGACCCATTGTCAATAAAACAATGTTTGGCAATGGGATCTTTAGAAAAACCACACACAAGAGTCATTTTTTACCAGGCACGGCCTGTGCATATTGAAAAGCTTCCCTGATTTTACCATTTACCAGCCGGTAGTCCTCATGTAAAATATTGTGTTCTTTTTTACCATCTTTATAATCATGCGATTCGTCTATCCACTGAAACACCCACTCGTCTCCCTTGTCTTTATTATCTACCGCCACAGCAGAGATGTAGGATTGTTTCGCATCCGTCATTAACTCCCGCCATTCTTTAATATGGGCAACTATAGAATCACGAACCGTATTCTCCTCAGTGCCATCTGCAAAAACAACATGTACAGAATCGGCCAGGTAGGACCCAATATTATCCATTTTGCCTGCAATAAAATCGCCATTAAAATTCATCACCGTAGCGATGTTCGCCGTTTTACCAATAGCAGGCGTTCCTTCATAAACCATATTAAAAGGTAATGTAACTTTAGCCTCCGTACCCTTGGCTTCGTCCGGTTTATCTGCTATTGAACTTTTATTGTTGCAACTGATTAGAAAAGCAGCCGCTGCCATATAAAACAGTTTCTTCATTTCTTTAACATTTAAAAGTGATATAAAAAGAAAGGATGAAGCTTATTACATCCTCTCTTTTTAAAAAAATTAATTCTTACTCCATCTTTGAAAAGTCTCCATAGATATACTCCCTTACTATTTTGCCATCTGTATTAAATTCGTCAAATACCACCATGGGCGCAGTCAGTTCCTTGCCTGTTTTCTTTGACTTCACGGACCAGTTCCACCATGATTGTACAATCATGGCATCAGCTTTTTTGTAATGCAGGTAATCAGGATAACCCTGCGGAATTTGTTTGATGTCATCATATTTATCGGAATCGCCCATCCACATTTTCATCGCATCAGCAATGGGAATAAATTTTTCCATGCCGGATGTCCACCACTTTGCGGTATCTGAGTAAATCGTTTTTAACGTTGCCAGATCTTTAGCCAAATATGCTTTTGTGGCATTGTTCACTACATCAATGTAAGGATGCTTTATGTAGATGGTGCCGTTTTCTTCCTCCTGGGAAAAAGCTGCTATTCCAATGAGGAATAAACTGATTGTTACAATAATTCTTTTCATGTTTGTTTGTTTTACGGTTTAATTGTGAATAAAAAATCGTTTAGGGGGCTATTATTCGGCGCTATCGTAAAATTCAATTTTTGGTGCACTGATAACTCCTGCATTGGTCATAATTTTTTTCAGCGCTGGATCATTCATTCTTGCTTTGGCTTTTGGCATATCAGTGATATCAAATACCATATGTACCATATTGGAATCATGAAGACCGCGGGCCAACAATACATCCACCAATCCGAAAGTGGCCCTGGTGGCAGTGCCCTCTGCATCGAAACCTTTAAGCCATGTGTCAAAATCTTTTACCTTATGCGTAACCAGCACCCATTGCTTTTCCTTGGAGTCAGGATTGTAGCGGATTACATGATATAAACTAAATTCCGGTTTTGAAATAACCCCTGCCTTGTCCATTGCTTCTTTTAGTTTTGGGTCTGCGGCAAATGCCATTGCTTTTGCCGTATCGGTAACTTTTAAAGCGATAAGAATTTTGTTAGGATCACCCATGTTACGCCCTACTACTATATCCTCAAGCCCATTGGCTTTACGGTTTACACTATCCGCATTAAATACAGGCCTCCACTTGTTGTAATCTTTTACACTGTGGGTTATTTCCGCTACATCGAAAGGTGTGAACGCCCCAGGGGCAGGAGTTGAAGAGGTATTACTTACTGATGTAGTATCAGCAGGCATTGCTGATGCAGCCTCTTTATTTTCGGTACCATTGTTGCAGGCAAAAAATGCCATTGAAATGCTTAAAGCAAGTATTGGTTTAAAGAACTGTCTCATTGTTTTGTTTTTATTTTTTTGTTGAAATTTTTAAAATTGAATAAGTAATCCGGTTGAATTTACAAGGCGCATAAAGTATACAATTGATCAATGCTTCGGAACTGTTATCTCAACTCTAAATGATTTTTCTAAATCTTAACTATTGTAAATCTTATAAAGCAGCTTGCAATCGCAGTGAGCTCTTAAACAGGACTCATGTTAACAGGTTTTGAATTTTCCAAAGTATAATTAATCGGGTTCAAGTAACCCGGGATAAATTTCCGGCCTTCCAGTTACGCTGTACGTCATTTTGCAAATGGCCATCTTCCCTTTTTCCGTTTATAAACTTATATGGTTTAATCGAAGGATTATGCCCGGCTGGGACGAAGGGGGTTCATAATTGTCCGAATAAGGATTTCTACTTACCGGGATAGAAAGCGTTGTAAATGATAACTGAATTGAAAAGATAACTGTCCGTCGGGTGAATACTTCCGTCAGGCTACTTTACCGATTTTAAAATCGATGAAAACCCTCGTGCCATTTGTTGTTTCCTCTCTCATAGAGCCGCTCAATTGCCGGGTAAGAAGCGATACCAATTGGCCGCCGAAACCGGTTCCCTTTACTATGCCAGATTTACCTACGCCATTATCGGAAACTTCAAGATGCAACACCCCATCTTTACTTTTTTCGAGTTTGATGAGCACTTTACCCTTGCTGCCCTTTGGAAAGGCGTACTTAAGTGTATTGGTAATTAGTTCATTTACGATTAGTCCCAGTGGTACTGCAGTATCAATATCAAGATCAAGTTTTTCCATAGCGCACTCTATACTTACTTTTTTATCGGCACCAAACGAATCGAGTATACTTTCGCTGAGATTCAGAAAATAATCCTTCATTTCTATAGCCCCGAGATTGGTTCCCTGGTACAATTTCTGATGAACGATTCCTATGGATTGTACCCGGTTCTGACTTTCCTGCATCGCATCTTTGGTATTGGCATCATCGGACTGGGCAGACTGAAGGGCCAATAAACTGCTTACCACCTCGAGATTATTTTTTACGCGATGATGAACTTCTTTTAACAGTAATTCGTTTTCAGCATTCTTAATTGCCAGCAAGCGGTTACTTTTTATCCTGTTTCGATAGCTGATATACCCAAATACCAAAATTCCCCCCAATAGCAGCACAACACCAGACCCCAGCCATTGCACTTTTTTTTGTTGAGAAATTTCATGTTGTTGAGAGGCGATGGTTGCTTCTTTCTTTTTTGTTTCGTACCGGGTAAGCATATTAGACATCGCTGTATCGCTTTCGGCAGAAGCAATGCTGTCCCTTATTAAAAGTGCTTTTTTGTGGTATGTTAATGCAGATTTGAAATCCCCTAAATGTTCGTAAATAGTGCTTACGTGAAGGTAATTTTCTATAATATTAGAAAGGTCATTGTCCTTTTCCTGCAGCCGAACTGTTTCTAATTGATACCCGAGTGCTTCTTTATAATTTCCCATTAACAGGTTCACTTCACCAAGGTTTGCTATGGTGGCTGATATGGCATTGGTATAATTTGTTTTTTTTGCAATAGCCAGGGCGTTATGGTAATCCTTTAGCGCTTCCGGGTAACGGCCTAAGCGTTTTAAGGCATTACCGCGGTTATTGAAGAAATCGGCAAGGGACACCTGGTTAAATTTTTGAGCAAAGGCTAATTTCAACGCTCGATCAAAATAATCAAACGCCTGTTGGGTATTCTCCCCGGTTATTGCCACGTCGCCGGCATTGGTAAACGCATAGACCAGTTCATTATCTAAATGATTTTTTTCGCAGATATCTATGGCACTTTGTGCATAGCTCATTGCCTCCTTAAGTCTGCCCTGCCTGGTAAGGTCTTCGCACACCCTTTCATAAGCGCCGGCAATACCTTCTTTATCATCCAGATCTTCCATTAGACGGGATGCCATTAAATCTGCAGCCATAGCTTTCTCCATTTCTCCTCTCTTCTTGTACACCCATGCAATTTTGAACAATGTCGTAGCGTGCCCCTTTTTATTATCGACTGCAGTATAGCCGGTTATTGCCTTATCAAAAAAACTACTGGCAGAATCTAATTGTAAGAGGTTGGCGTGCATCCTTCCTTCCATTTCATAAAATTTCGGTTGCCAGTTTTTATCGCCGATCTTGTCAGACAGTTGCACTCCTTGTTTTGCGTATACTAATGCTTTTTGCAGGTCTGACCCAAAAGCATCGTCCACCAATTGTTTGAGTATTTCCAGCTTCTGAGTGTCGGCCTTTGCCGAGGTAAGCTGGCGTTCAAGGTTGTCGTACGAATTGCGTTGGCTATAAGTAAGTTGAACAGCAATTAAAAGAGTGCAAAACGCAAATATTTTTCTCATGGCGTGTAGGAGTAGCTTTTAACCGTTAAGGTTATATTTCATTCACTTATAGTACCCGTTTATTTTATAGTTTTTGAAGATGTTGCATCAATTGTATTTTCAGGCTTCCACTTACAGGTATTGCTCTTTGTGCAATAATCACATGATCTTCAGCTATCGCTTCCACCCGCTGTAGGTTAATGAAATAAGATCGATGAATTCTTTGAAAAAGATGGCCCGGAAACTTTTCCTCAATTGCTTTAAGGGTAATTGAAAGGAGGTACTCTTTGTCCGTGGTAAATATTCGGCTATAATTGCGATCCGCCTCGATGTATAAGATATCTGCTATCATTATTTTAACCATTCTTTCTTTATACCTTATAAATATACGGTCGTTTAAGATAAAAGGCTCCTCATTGCGTGTATCCGTGTCAGTTATAGCCAGATTTTGTGGAGCTGCCATGCGACTAATAGTTAGCTCAATAGCTCTTTGCAGATCCAGTTTTTTAAAAGGTTTTGAAATGAATGCAGCGGGCCTCGTTTCCCTGGCACGGTTGAAGGTGTCATTGTCTGCGTTTGCAGTAATATAAATTACAGGAATCTGGAAATATTGTTCTAAGCAGGTAGCCGTTTCAATGCCATCCATTTTTCCTTTAAGGTGTACATCGAGTAAAATGATATCGGGTGTATCTTGTTTCACGTGGCTCAAAACTTCTTCCCCACGCGGTAAAATACCGGTTACTTCGTAGCCAAGCGTAGACAGGTACATAGATATTTTAGCACCGATGATCATTTCATCCTCTACCACCAGAATTTTAATCAAGTTATGCATAAGATGTCTTTTATTGTAGCGAAATCGTTTTTTATTATAGCTGTTTCTTCCGGTCAAATGGAAAACTTTTCATCTAGCCCGGGTTGTGTATTATTCTAAAATAAATAAAAATAAAAGCTTTCAGCAGTAAATAAACCCAGCCGCTGATTTATGATAACCAGGGGCGGCATTAATTACCGGCATGTAATTCCATTGTATCGTCGGGGATGGAGTGAATTTCATAAGATGCCGCATCTTATTTACAAGTTGCGCATGTAGTAATGAGATGAAGTTACGAATTAAAGTGGAACGTTTGTTAAATAATAGTGGGACTTACGGTCCTGCGATTTAGATATTTATCAGTAACGCTGTAACGCGTTGTATTACCCGTATTCCGCCATTTCCCTGGTCTTGCTGATATTAACCAGGACAATTATCCGCGGCTACAGGAAATAAAAGCAAAATAAGATCCATTGAATATTTTTTATCATTCCCTATCGGTTCGTGGGTAATACGGATATTAGTGCCAGTGAAAAAGTAAAAAGAAATAATTATGCTTTGGCCAATTCCCTTATATCCTTTACTTCCAGCACATTTTTCGAATACCCTACCGTTACCGAGTTAATCATGGCCCGCCCCACTTCGTGCATGGTTAGTACTTTCTTAGGTGCCACCATCTTAATGAGCTTCGCGATAAATTTATAAGATGACTTCCGGTTTTTCTGATCGGGAAAGGGCTGCATGATTCCCGGCCTGAAATTATATTCCGCTTTAAATGGCAGCTTCGCCAAATCGTTTTCCGTTCTCCCTTTTACCCGCGCCCACATTATGCTGCCTTTTTCACTACTGTCTGTATGGCTGCCCGAAACGTAAGTAAAAACCACATCCGTATTCACCGCCACCAGCGCTTTGGCAAATGCCATAGTGGTATCATACGTATTGCGGGTGAACCTGTCTTCCTTCATACCTACCGAGCTGATTCCGGCACAGAAAAAACAACCATCATAACGGACCAGGTTATACGAAAGCTGGTCGACCTGGAAGAAATCGGGAACAATAAGTTCTTTCAATTTGGGATGCTCCATTTCGTAATGCCTGCGGTTGACAATGAGGACCTCGCTTACGGCTGGGTTTTGCAAACATTCAAACAATACCCCTTCGCCAACCATACCCGTGGCGCCGGTGATGATTACTTTTATATCATTCATTATAGTTGGTATTAATAAAGCAAAGGTCGGTAGAAAAATGCAAAGGACGCTTGTTGAGGCATTCCGAGTTTGGTAAATATAATTTTGATTTGCACATACAATTATTGTATCAGTTGCAGCGTTTTCGTATCTTTTGCTCCGCCAAAATATTTTATAAGAATTTCTTCAAAAACGGGGTTTGTATTTGCTAACAAACTAAATAGTGTCATACACGATTTTAGTTTTATATCGTCCGGGCTGCCAAATACCTGGTTTGCTGTTTTACCATGAACGTCAAGTAATGCGTTTGAAATGTCAATAAGACGTTTACCCAGTATGGGATGTGCCATATAAAGTCTGGCTTCGGTTATGTCATTTATTGCATATCGCTTTGACATGTCACTAAATCCCAGTCCGGCTATTTGTGGAAAGATAAACCACATCCAATGGCTTTGTTTTCTGCCATTTTTTATTTCATTAAAAGCAATGGTAAACTTACTTTCCTGTGCATCTGTAAATCGCTGCAGATTGTATGGAGATGTCATATCTAAAATTACATCTAAAAGTAATGTGTCCCGGTATGCTGGTTTAAAGCAAAAATTGATAAAATAAGTAATTACCAACTATCGGTAGCGAGCCCCCATTTGCTGGTCTAAAATTCCCGCAAATACTTTCGCACAAAACGGATAACCACAGAACCTTCTCCCAACGCCGCTGAGATACCTGTCATGGCAATGGTAATCTATGTTTCCAAATATCCAAATGACATGCTTGCCGCATCGTATAAAATTGCGATAATATAAGGTTGCCGATAATTTCTACCCTTTGCTGCCTCTGCTCCGGGAAAACCAGCCTGGTCGAAAAACCGGGGACGATCAACTCCGTTATTGTAGCATACGGCATCATGCATAGATATCTCCAACAGTTTTCGATGGGATGATAGCAGGCTTTCGTTGCCTGATAATTATTTAACTTTAGCGTAACCAACAATATTACCAAATGAACGAAATCAAAAAAGAAGACATCAAACAGGAAGTGTTTGATCTCTATGACGACTATGCACACAGTCGTGTCAGCAGGCGTGATTTTATGCAAAAGCTATCCATCTATGCCGTAGGTGGCATTACGGTTACTTCCCTTATGAGCTTTCTCATGCCAAACTATCAAACCACTGCTGAAGTGAAAGCAGAGGACCCGGGCTTGAAATCGGAATACATCCGTTACCAGTCTCCGAAAGGCGGCGGTGATATCAAAGCCTTGTTGTCAATGCCGGCGGATGAGCAGCAAAAATTGGGGGGTATTGTAGTGGTGCATGAAAACCGCGGTTTGAATCCATACATTGAAGATGTTGCGCGGAGAGCTGCCCTGGAAGGATTCATTACCATTGCGCCGGATGCCCTCACGCCGCTCGGTGGATACCCGGGTAATGATGATGCAGGCCGCGAGATGCAAAGCAAACGCGATAAAGATGAAATGCTGGAAAATTTTATAGATGCATATCATTACCTTAAGAACCACGAAAGGTGTAAT
This sequence comes from Ginsengibacter sp., assembly GCA_039933035.1. Taxonomy (GTDB): domain Bacteria; phylum Bacteroidota; class Bacteroidia; order Chitinophagales; family Chitinophagaceae; genus Ginsengibacter. The sequence continues at coordinate 21,956 of JBDTOV010000048.1, forward strand.
GGTAAAGTGGGTGTAGTCGGTTTTTGCTTTGGGGGAGGAATAGCCAATATGATGGCCGTGCGCATCCCGGATTTGTCAGCCGCTGTACCGTTTTATGGAAGTCAGCCGGCGGCAGAAGATGTTCCCAAAATTCAAGCCCCGTTGCTGTTGCAGTATGCAGCGCTCGATACCCGCATTACCGGGGGCTGGCCGGACTATGAAGCCGCTTTAAAGGCTAACGGTAAAGCATACACGGCTTACATATATCCCAACGTGAACCATGGCTTTCATAATAATACCACGCCGCGTTACGACAAAGAGGCTGCAGAACTTGCCTGGAAAAGAACGATTGATTTTTTCAATGAAAAATTGAAGTAACCGGCAACTCCAGATTTTGTCTTGTGACATGCCTTTCACCAATGGTTAATTTCGGCTTGCGCAAGGCGGAGATCTCCGTGCACTGGTATAATCTTTTCCTTTATCAAAAGTTAATAAACGCACCGTCCTCTAAGTGGAGACTTAAGAGGAAGCATAAATTATATACAACGGTAATTCTATTGTATATCCCACCAGATGCGGCTTGTTATTTTGTCTCCACCGGATAACCCTGATACCGCAGTAGTATAATTGGGAGCATTTACTTGCTTATCTACCGTTGAGTATTCCATCCTCCGCGGTATGGCTCCGGGGGACTGACTGCCGGGATAGGTTACCGGTACTAATACAGGATAACCACTGCGCCTGTAATTGCTCCAGGCTTCATACTCATTAAAAAATGTTGCTGCCCAAAATTGTGTATTGATCATTTCCAGCCCTTTAGCGTCATTGTATGGATGGGCAGTTACATACGCCTGCGCATCATTATCACTTATAGCACCAGCAACTCCATAAGCAGATAATTCTGTAATGGCGGCCGATACGCCATTATTATAATGTTCTGCAGCATCGCCGATACCCCAGCGCTTAGCGGCATCTGCTAATAACAATTCAGATTCTGCATAAGTTAATATTAAAGTGGGCGCTGTAGAATTAAATATGATAGGGCTTGGCCGTGAATACAAATTAGTATTTCCCAGGTAACCCGGATAACTTATAATACCATGAGCAGTACTTCCTGCATCATAGCCGTTGGGCAAACCTGCCTGGTCAGCCGGGTCGGACGAACCTCCTGAAGGATCGTCTCCGGGAGAAAAACCAGGGGGATATACATAAGCCAGCACCGGCAAACGGGGATCATCATTGCTTTGTAAAAAATCAATAAAAGTTTTACTTATTTGCCCGGATAATTGTATGTCACCATCTTCGCCTATTCCCCGGTAGATCCTGTTTATGGTAAGCGGATCATTAGTACCATGCTGTACGATAGCATTGTCGTCAATACTGGTCATGGTAAGGCCCTGCACTTTGCTTACATACAACTTCGCGGTAGCGGGATCAACCTTGGTTAACCTCATGGCCATTCGCAACAGCAATGTATTACCAAATTTTTTCCATTCTGCTACCTGGTCATTCGCCTTCGAGTAGAACATATCGCCCACCGGTTTATCAGCATTTTCATCGAGACTATCTGTTGCCTGTTCTACTTCCTGCAAAAGATCGGTGTAAATATCTTTTTGTTTGTCATACTTCGGAAAATAGATGGAATTGTGATAAGCTTGACCTGCATCGAAGTAAGGCACATCTCCATATACGTCCGTAATGCGTTCAAATACCAACGCCTTCATAATCCTTGCTATCTGGTGCAGGTTGGCGTATTCAGGTTTACCTGCCGTGGTGGTATACAGGTCTACTGCATTCTTTACACCATAGGTATATGCATGATCAAAAAATGAACCCCAGCCACCGGGACTAAAAAGGTACTTATCGCCAAAGTAATAGCCGGAAGTGGACGCCCAATGTTGAATAAAGCAGCCGGCGCCTTGTATTTCAGATTCTTCTACTTCTATGGCATTGTCAGTACTGCCGGTATAGTAGAGTTGCGTGGCAGTTAATATATTATTTGGGTCAAACCTGTCAACAGACACGGAGTTGGGATCGGTGTTGGTTTTTAGCAGGTCCTTTTTACAGGAAGTAAAGATCACTAAGAGGGCGCCTGTAAATATGTATGTAGTTATTGATAGTAATTTCATGTCGTTTGGCGTTTTAATAATCACATTAAAATTTTGCATTTAGGTTAAGTCCAAAACTCCTCGTATAAGGCACCTGGGCTTGTTCAATACCCTGCGGTCCGTTTGAATAATTAGACTCGGGATCAATATTGGGGGTATGCTTTGTAATAGTAAACACATTCCTCGCAACAAAACTTAATGTAATGCCCTGTATCTTATTATTAAACATACCAGCCGGAAAAGTGTATCCAAATATGATCTGCCTGAATTTGATAAAACCGGCATCATATATAAATATGGCAGGATTGGTATTACTGATTAAATTATAGTAGTCCTGCGGGTAAATTTGGTTGGTTCCATACATTTGATCCCTGCCCGGAAGTGTTGTTTTGGTAAGGCCAAACTCATAGGCGTAATAGTTAGTGCCGGAAAATATCTTTCCGCCAAATTTTCCATCTATAAGAAAAGAAAGATTAAAATGTTTGAGCCTGAATTCACTTGTTATGCCTGTTGACCATGGGTCAATGCCGGATCCTACATCTACATAATCAGTACCTGCTTCCGGCGCGCCGGTTGCCGGATCAATAATAATTTTGCCTTTGTCGTCGCGGGCAGGGTCAGCAACAAATATTTGGTAAGCTGATTTTCCAATCGCCTGCGACATGTACGCTACTCCCACACCCTGGTCTTCGCCGGCACGCGAATACCCGAGCGGATAGTTGGTTGAGCCGGTTGAAAGCGACAATACTTTATTCTCGTTATAGGTGATGTTAACTGTTTCCTGCCAGCTAAAATTCTTTGTTTTTACCAATACGCCTGATACCAAAAATTCAATGCCTTTATTTTGTATCGTTCCGGAGTTAAGCAAAACCGCATTATACCCCGAGGTGCCAGAGGTAACAGCCGGAATAACCTCCCTGCTTTCCTTCTTGTTATAGTAGGCAATATCAAAATGCAGCCTGTTGGCAAAAAAGTCCAGTTCCGTGCCTACTTCAAATTCTTTTGCTGACGATGGTTGTAATGCGGCATTGGGTACCGTACCCCCATTTGATATGTTACCTATGGGGTACCCGTTTAAATTGCCAATATTATTATATCCTAATAAGGTTTGATAAGGGGCATCTGCCTCTCCACCCACATCTGCATAACCCGCTCTTAATTTACCCATGCTTAAACCTGGCACATGCAGTACCTCGGAGAATACAAACGAACCACTTACCGAAGGATAGAAATAATTGGTTTTACCGGGTGACAGTGTTGAATACCAGTCGTTACGGCCGGTAGCGGCGAGGTACAAATAATTTTTATAGCTAAAATCCACTGTTCCATAGACAGATTTATTTACTACCACCGGGTTACTTGTATACTCGGTAGGGCTGGCAAGGTTGCCTATTGTATAGAGATAAGGAGTTTCAAATGTATTGCCCTGGGCGTCAATCTGGTCGGTAACCGCTTTTCTTGAGTTGACGCCGCCAAGTACCGCCACATTAAAATTGTTAGTTATTTTAAACGATTTACCAATGATGGCATCTACATTAAGTTCTGTTGATTTAATATTTTCTTCCAGCATAAACCCATCTGACTGGTAGGCTGTTCCATTGGGCGTCACCATGGTGTTCCTGTCCGCGAAATAGTCTTCACCTGCACGAAATTGAAGGTAAAGGCCATTATCGAAAGTGTATTTAAGATCGGCAGAACCGATAAACCTGTTACGGCGCGTATTGTTAATAAACTTATAAGCAGCAAAATATGGGTTAGTGGTATAGGCATCATCTAAGAACTGGTTTTCAGAACCATCTTTTTTATAGCCGGGAGCGAGGGAAATTATATTAACATTTGGCGAAAGAAACAAAGTTGCAAAATTCACACTCCCGGGCGCATCAGATACACTGGGGCGATTGTGCGTGTAAGCACCGATATATTGTCCTTTCAATTGAAGATCCAAATGTTTATCTAACTTATAATTGACAGACAATGAAAAAGATTGTTGCTGAAATCCCGCGTTCGGAATTATACTCTTGTTATCGAGATCACTGGCAGAAAACCGAATACTTCCTTCATCTCCCAGGTTTTTATTGAATGATAAGGTATTGGTAGCAGCGCCGCCGTTTTTATAAAAACGGCCTATGTTGCCTGATACGGCAGCATAAGGTCTTTGAACCCCATCGAACTGGTAAACCATCGAACCGTCCAGTTTGGCACCCCAACTGGATAGTCCCGTTTCAAATGCATCGGATCCATCTACAGGCTTAATTCCATCGTTTCCCTGGCCATATGTATTTTGCCAGTTGGTATTGTCTATTACATTTTCTACAACATAATTTGAATTGAATTCTACTCCTGAGCCTTTGGCGTTTTTGCCCGATTTTGTAGTGATCAATATAACACCCTTGCTGCCGCGGTAACCATATAACGCTGTTGCGGCAGCTCCTTTTAATACAGAAATTGTTTCAATGTCGTCGGGATTAATGTTGATTGTACCATCACCTCCGTCGGCGCCTCCATAGCCACCTCCGATATCAGTTTGCCGGTAGGTATTATTTTGCATGGGAATACCATCTATTACATATAGAGGCTGATTGGAACCGGTAATATCGGAAACGCCCCGAATCACCACATTTGCTGAACCACCGGGGCCGGTGGCCACATTACTTACATTAACACCAGCAACTTTTCCTTCGAGCCCGTTTACGAAATTTGTCTCCCGGGCTTCCGTAAGCGTAGAACCTGCCACAGTCGTTACCGAATAACCCAGCGAGCGCTTCTCCCGCTTGATACCTAAGGCGGTTACCACTACTTCCCCTAATTGCTCCGTGGATGGCCGCAATGTAATATTGATCACAGTTTTATTGCTCACCAAAACTTCTGCCGGCTTTTTACCAACATAGGAAAAGATAAGTACGGCACTCTCATTTGCTGAGATAGCATAATACCCATTTTTATCGGTTTGCACAGTTGCAGAAGTTCCCTTTACACTTACCGAAACCCCCGCCAGGGGTTCGTGGGTTTCCGCATCGGCCACTTTGCCTTTAATGATTACAGCAGGTGTTTGTTGCGCAAAACCGCGGAGGTTGCAAATCAATATTGCCCCAACGAAAAGTCGCCGGGAAAAGCGCATGTGTAATTTCACTTTCATGTTTTTGGAGTTTTGTTTTCGTAACTATTTAAAGTCGCATACCAGGGAAACGCATAGTAGTACTCTAATCAGCCTCAGTTTTTGCGGCGGAAGTGATTAAAAATTAAATATACGGAAAACTCTTTTTATTTTATGGAAACTATTGAAAGGGAATGGTTATGCGAATTAGTTGAGGCTTATCGTTATTCGTCAGCAATGCAGGATAGTCGCCGGACTCATCGTGACAGGAATAAGAATTTTAATATTTTCAAACTTTTGAGCGGGGGTTGGCAGTGGTTGTATTCAAATACAATGCTCCGGGTAAGGTAAACGGACCTGGAAGCGCCGTTCAGGTTTAACTTACCACAATCTCATCGGTATAAATAGACATCGGCTGCCCTGCACGTATATGCCACGAAGGTGCCTTTAAGAGGCTTTCTGCATGAACTTTTACGTAACGTGCCGAACCAGTAAGTTTTGTTGTAAACGAATGGATTGATATTTTACTGATATCGGGATTTTCTAGTGGGTTAGGGTTGTTTGGGTTGTCAACCCGGATCGTGTCGCTAAATTTTTCTCCATCTAACGATGTCGCGTAGGTGACGTATTGAGGCAATGACATTAAATGCCAGTCGGGTTGAGCCTGTGGATTAAGAAAATCCATATTTACGGAGCTAACCTGCATTACTTCGCCAAGATCAAGGACAAAATCCATGTGATTTCCGGTATAATACACCCAGTTTGGATCCGGAGACTGCCACGATTCATACGATGCAAAAATCCCGTCAGTTAGGCTTTCCGCGCTCTTAGACTTGGCACCAGGATTGGTAATTGGCGTGATCGTTTTCTTAAATGATTTATCCTTACTGGTTTCTTCCATGTTGGTAAAGATACGTTCGTACGCCTCCTGGAAGTGTTCGGGGCTACCGCTTCTCTCCCTTATCAATTTAACTTTTTCTCGTACGCATCCTTCCGTAAACTTGTTCACCAAGGCTTTCATTTCGGGTTTACCGGTTACGATACCATCCGCATTACACTGATACAAACTACCGGGCGTGTCAATTTCAGTTTTGCCGATCTGTATCGCGGCATATATAATGGGCAAACGGGCTACCTGTACCCGTCGTAACAATTCAGGGTCGTCGCTTACCGCTTTTTCGGCATTATCAAAAATTTGGTTGTATTGCGTCATCATATCAGCAGACAGGTAAGTCTCCTTCGCATCAACAGGGTCTCCAAAAATATTTAACTGCATACCACTTTTCACCAGGGCTTCATGCATGCTGTCAATGTATTGGCGAATGTATGGTCCGGCAGCATTGTAATAACCATTCAGAAACTCATCAATGATTATTTTTTCGTCAGCGTCCGGATTCCACATGAGCTTACAGATCATATAGCTGCGCAACAATGCCATTTCAGCGGCAGGTTCGTTATTGGCTTGCATAAATAAAGCGTTCACATGGTTGTCTGTGTAAAATTTTATGTTTGGCTTTAATGTGAAAAGGTTTGGAAAGGGATCAAAAAAATTGGTAAACTGTATGTTATAATCCCAGATGAGGATATCATTTGTTAAGGCGCCCCAATCTTTCAAATCTTTTGAAAATGCAGGATCGGTTTCATATACCGGGGCCTGCCTGCGGCTCTCGATATTGCAGAGCATGATATTGACATTGGGCTCAATGGTGATGTTTTGTGGTGCTTTACGTGTATACCAATATGCAAGTGTTGAAATTATTTTACCTGGAATAGCCTTCGCCACTTTATTAACGAAATAAATAACAGAACCGCCTGGCACATCGCCGTATTTTTCATTGAGTGCTTTACAATTATCGCACTGGCAATACTGATCATTATCATTCTGGCTAACGGACCAGTACGTAGCGTCGGGTTTCTCCTCAATCTTCTTTTGCAGGTTAGCGATCAATACATCCGCAACCTCCTGGTTTGATAAACACAATTGAGTAGCAGTTTTTCGTTCGCCCTTGATAAGCGAATAGTACTCCGGATGACTTTGCCCGTATTGATGCTGGGGCACAAGCGTTGCAAAGGTGTGAACAAATAATCCCCAGTCACTCGCGGATGAAAGCTTGTTCCAATCAGAATATTCCTGGTCACCCATCTGGCTGTAAGATGTTGTGCGATACTTGATGAACGGGGCAAATGACCTATCTTTTTTCGCCAGGTTAGTTTCTTTTGCTTTTGGGACATACACGAAATCAGGAGCCAGTTTCCTGAAGCCTAAACCTTCAAGGAAATCGTAAACGCCATAAAGAACACCTTTTTTATTACCCCCGGCAATTATGAGGTTATTACCCGAAGACTTATAAGTATATCCATCTCCCTGGATGTTTGCAAAGTCAACCTTCTGTTTTTTTGCGTAACCTGTTTTTCCGATATAGATGGCTTTGTTACCTTTGAAGTCACTTTCTGTGACCACCGCAATTTCTGATGTGGTCAACCTGGATAAATATTGCTGAAGCTGTTGCGCAGCCTGTTTCTCCACCCCATCGGCGTGAGAGGATACAACAATTTGATACGTTGATATTTTCGCCGTAACCTCACTCTTATTATTTTCCCCGTCTGCCGGGTTCGAACGCACAAAACCAGGGACAAGTGTTATTCCTGCGGCTAAGAGACCTGAGTTTTTTAAAAACTCAAACCTGGTTATACCGTTACTCTTCCTGGTGTTGTTCATTGGTGTAAATTGATTTGTTAACGCTTATAGGATTGTTGTGATAAAGATAAAAACTAAACGACAAAAATAGCGGTATCCTCTCCTGCCTGTAGAAAACTTAAAATATAAAAGTGCTGCTATTATGGAGTTTCGCCCGTCCAGAGGTTGTCATGATAAACACGAGACCTGGTAAAAATGTTTTTTGAATACTTTGTGTAATGAGAATATTCATTACGCGACGCAGAGGGACCATTTTATATTTGTGGTCGATCAGGAAGCCCGTGAGTTTTTGAGTAATAACAAAAAGAGCCCGATGAATTAATTACCTTTCCTGCATAAAATAATAAATATCCATAACAAAAATCAGTAAAAAATGATCAGGATGGCGGTATTTGACATGGCCGGAACAACGGTAAATGAAAATAATGTAGTGTATAAAACGCTCCAAAAGGCGATCAATGCCAAAGGGTTCGATTTTTCACTGAACCAGGTAATGGCCGAAGGAGCCGGCAAAGAAAAATTGCAGGCCATAAAAACTGTTTTAAAAGTATATGCAAAAAAGGAGGACGATCAACTCGCAGACAGTATATACCAGGATTTTATAGTGCAGCTTGCCATCGCGTACGACACCATCGAAATTCTTCCCCAGGATGGTGCGGTAGACTTGTTCCGGGAACTAAAGAAGAGAGGCATTATCGTGGGTTTAAATACCGGCTATAATAAGGAAACCGCTCAGTCGCTCCTTGGCAAATTAGGCTGGAAGAAAGGAGAGGAGTTTGATGACCTTATCACTGCATCGGACGTAAAAAGTAACCGCCCTGATCCCGACATGATCTTATTGGCCATGAAGCAATTCAATATTACGGATGCCAAAGAAGTGATAAAAGTGGGTGACTCCATCATTGATATAGAAGAAGGCCAACATGCGGGCTGCGGCATGAGTATCGGTATTACTACCGGCGCTCATACACACGTGCAACTGGCGTCTGCAAAGCCTGATTATATTATTCATAACCTGTTGGAACTATTGCCGTTGTTGAATAAATAGGACGTTGCATCAGTTTGATGAACAATCTCCAACAGGAGAGTCAACGTCCACTCTTTTAGAGTCAACATCCACTCCCGGGGCGAGCCTGTTGTGCTTCCGGGGAAATCTATGGAGTATCTTAACAAACCATGTCCATATGTTCATGGGAGGTAAGACGAACAAACCCGAAGAAATTGTTCGTGATATGAAAAAGTATACTTCATCAAAACTTAAAACCGCCTTCAAAATAATTCCGGGAAAGTAGAGAGGACCAATAGCTAAACATGAACCGCTATTCTCAACTAAAAACTTTGACTGTTTTTTAAACTTATTCCGGTATTTTGGTGTTTTCTTGTAAACAAACAATATTTAAAATCATAAAAAGATTGCAATGAAATATGTTATCATCGGTTCCCTTGGGAACACCAGCAAACCCATTTCAATAAAATTGATCAGCACAGGCAACGAAGTTACCATAGTAACTTCCAGGAAGGAAAACATTAAGACGATTGAAGCACTGGGTGCAGCGGCTGCAGTGGGTTCTGTGGAAGATGCAGATTTTTTAACTGACACTTTCATGGGTGCCGGTGCAGTATTTACATTGGTTCCGCCGACCCTTTCTGCAACGGACTGGAAATCGTGGATCGAAGGCATTGGCAAAAACTACGCAAAGGCGATAGAAGCCTCAGGAGTGAAGTTTGTAGTGAACTTAAGTAGTATCGGGGCTGATCTGCCTGGTGGCGTCGGCCCCGTAACCGGTTTGCATAGGGTAGAAGAAACGCTCAATAAATTGACGGGCGTCAACATTAAACATCTCAGGCCTGCTTATTTTTATTTTAATCTCTTTTCGAATATTCCGCTGATAAAAAATGCCGGTATCATGGGGAGCAATTTTGCCATAAAGGAGAAAAAATTTCCCATAGTGCATCCGGATGATGTTGCCATCGCTGCTGCAGAAGAATTGATGCGTCTTGATTTTAGCGGCCATAGTGCCAGGTACATTGTTGGTGATGAAGTATCAACTGATGAAATAGCTGCAGAAATTGGCGGGGCCATTGACAAACCTGGTTTACCATGGGTTTACTTTACAAATGAACAGGCTTTTGATGGTATGAAGGGTGCGGGGTTACAAGATGAAATTGCGAAAAACTATGTTGAAATGGGCGACGCAATCAATAGTGGAAAAATGAGTGAAGATTATTGGAAGCACCATCCAGATACTTTAGGAAAAATTAAATTAGTTGATTTTGCGAAAGAGTTTGCTCAAATCTACAAAGAGAGTTAATTATCGTTTGTTACAATAAAAGTTCGTTTTGGCTGTTCGTATCCTCTTGCTGTCTCAGGAATATTTAAAACAAGAAAAATACGGTCCTGGCGGGAGTCCTGCTGACAAATCTCCCAAGTTAAGATCAGTTTCCAGGAACCGACATGCCGAAGGGGCTTGCGCCAATCCGAAACCTGGCTTCCTTTCTTCTTAATTTCGTGTACCCGTTTGCGTTACCCGGCAGTGTTACAGTGATTTGAATATCCCCTGTGTAAGCCCCGCGGGGCGTTAATTTTTAGCGGTTTTCATTCTCCTGTAATCCTCATTTATTACCACTCAGCAAAACCATTGGCTGATTCTGTTATTCATTTCCTATTTTCCATTTTAAGGGGAAAGCATATTCATAAAAAAATAAAAATTATATGGCACAATATTTCATCAAGCTGCCCAACAACAGGCAGGGAAATGTAAAAACAGGAATAAGGAAAAAAGATAAAAGGAAATTGATGGATTTTATTTTCCCGTCAGGTAAATTGAACAAGGAAGAAAAAATTGCTTACATAGTAGAAGTAGAGCCTGTTTATGATATAAGAGAATACCGCCTTTTAAAAACAAAAGGAGGAACCTGGCTTAATGACGGCGAAGACAAGTGGTTGCGTCAGGGAGAAGCTACTTTCAATTCGGCTATTAAAAAAGCCATTGATGATTATGAAAAGTTGAACGGGAA